>WJJN01000582.1 GCA_014729735.1 Candidatus Zhuqueibacterota bacterium | reverse complement strand
AGACTCTGCTCCCTGTCCGCTTTGTGCCGATGACGGGTGAAGCAGAAAAGAAATAACCGGTTTCACTTGAAACAACTCCAGAATTTATTCGTCTTTTTCAAGTAATGATATTTGTTAATTTAACAATTGAGAGGCATTATGGCAGAGAAATCGAATATACCAAACAGACTATATCGCTCACAGGTGGACAGAATGATTGCAGGAGTGTGCGGCGGATTCGCCGAGTACTTCGAGGTAGATTCAACACTCGTTCGGGTGATCTGGCTTCTTTTTACTGTAATCGGCGGAATCGGGCTGGTTGCTTATATTGCCTGCCTGATTGTGATGAAAGAGAATCCGGAACAGGATAATATCAAAGAAAAGAAAGAACACAACACGCCATTAATCGTTGGCATTGGGCTGATACTTTTCGGACTTGCATTGCTGTCCTCAAATCTCGGCTGGAGTATTTTCCACTTTCAGCCATTTCACTGGCATTTTTTACGACCCTGGTTCTTTCAATGGGATAAATTTTGGCCCATAATAATTATCATAATCGGAGTTTTGTATGTCTATAACGTCATGAGCAAGGATAAAAAACAGGCTGAGAAGGATGAATCAGCGTTTCCGGCGAAAAAATTAATGCGCTCCACGGACGAAAAGATGATTGCAGGCGTCTGCGGTGGAATATCGAAATACCTCAATATCGATCCGGTGCTCACAAGAGTTCTATACATAATTTTGACGCTGTTTTCCGGCATTTTTTTAGGAATCATTGTTTACATCATTCTGATGATCATCCTGCCTGAAGAAGATAGCCGATCCCAAATAAAGCCATCGAGTGCTAATATAACGGAGGAAGAACGAGATGAATAATTCCAAGACTTCGCTGCTTCCGGGAATACTGCTTATCATAATCGGATCATTATTGTTAATCCATAAGTTGAATATTTTCTATTTTGACTGGCAGCAAACTTACCCCATTCTTTTTATTCTTATCGGTATTATGTTGTTTGTATCTTATTTTATGAATCGTAACACCAATTCTGTTTTTTGGGGAACGATTATAGCACTTGCGGGCGTATTTTTCTTCCTCAGAAATTATCATGTCATCGATTATTATTATATGAGTGAAGCCTGGCCCGTGTTTATGATAATTTTGGGTATCGCCTTCCTTGTTCTGTTTGTGGTTAAGCCTCAGGACTGGGGAGTTTTAATCCCGGCAGGTATTTTTTTGGTAATTGGAACAAGCTTTTTGCTGCGTAATCTCCATTTATGGTATGCTCGGGATATTATTCAGCGCTATTGGCCTCTGTTATTGATCATAATCGGGGCAGGAGTGATTCTGAGTAGTTTTAAAAAAGAAAAATAGTCGACACAAAATTTTTTTTGATCGATTAAATAACAGGAGTTCATTGTGAATTCCTGTTTTTATTTCTATACTAAATAATTTTAAACATTTAATACTTGACAAAATAGCAAAAAGTTATTATATTAGAAACTAAGTGAAATCAAAAATTTGCAGTGGAGCAAGGTATTCATGTACTTTGTAATTATTAATATTGCTTTATTGATCTTTTTTGTTTCCATGCTTGTGCTTGGAATTCGCGGCAGAATTTGGGCGTTCATACCTTTCAATATCGTCGGATTTTTGACCGCAAGCACTGCGATTGGGCTGGATGCCTTCGGCATGTTGAATCATATGCGACTCATTATACTCATGGTGCTTCTACTCATCGTATTTGTATTTGATTTCGTGATTGCTTTCCGGGACATAAGAGGCGCCATCGAATTGGATGAGACCAAAATATATTATCTCACTTCTCCCTTTGCATTCGAGTTCTATAAAATAATTTCCGATCAAAGAATGATGAAAAAAGAGCTTGATGAAAACAACGATCTTGCCATCAGCGACAGATTACAGGCGCTGCAATCGTGGAAATTAGGCAATCGCGCTTTTATGAAGAAAAACTATCAGGAAGCTCTGGAAAAATATGATCTTTCCTGCACCTGGGTTAATACGGCGATTTGCTATCTAAATCAAAGTGGGGTGTTGATCAGACTGAAGCAATATGATGATGGTATTGCTCTCGCTCAAAAATCTCTCGAAATCAATCCCGACTTCTTTGAAGCCTACATGAACCTGGGCGTAGCCAATCAGTTTTTGAACAAGCCCGATAAAGCTCTTTCGATGTTTGAAAAAGCTGTCAATCTTAAGCCGGAAAGCTTTGAAGCCTGGTTTTGTCTGGGATTTATCCAGTTGCGACTTAAAAAATATGAATCAGCAGTTGAAAGTTATAATAAATCGATTAGTTATAACAACCAGTTCTACGAATCATGGTATAATAAAGGACTTGCACAAAAGCAGCTTGGCATGGATGATCTGGCATTGAAAAGTTTTAATAAGGTCGTAAATTTGGAGCCAAATCACTATCAAGCCCATTTTCACAAAGGTAACATTCTAAATGAAATGGATTATAATGAGGAAGCGCTTGAAAGTTATAAAAAAGCGCTTAAAGTAAAATCCGATTATGTTGAAGTTTGGAACAGCAGAGGAATCGTTCTCTGTAAAATGGGCAAAATAAAACTAGCGATAAAAAGCTACGATAAAGCGATTAAAATAAATCCTAAATACTCCGAAGCCTGGATAAACAAGGCGCTGGCAGAAGACAGCATCGAAAAATATAAAAAGGCTTTGGAAAGCTACCAGAAATTTCTTGATCTTGCCACATTCGAAAATAGCAAGTATGCAAAAATTGCTCGAAGAAGAATTTCCGAAATTAAAGATCAACTGAAAAGTAAATCCAAACCACAGAAAAAAGCAAATTCGGATAATGATAAAAAATCGATGGAAATTCGTTTTGCAGAAGATTATAACTGAGGGTAGCAATATCTGTGGGAAGGAAATTGTTGTTTT
>WJJN01000081.1 GCA_014729735.1 Candidatus Zhuqueibacterota bacterium | reverse complement strand
TGTTGGGATTGGATACGCACCTTACGCCCGAGCTGCTGTCCGAAGGACTCGCCCGGGATCTGGTTCGCCATATCCAGGAATTGCGAAAGGAAGCCGATTTCGAGATGAACGACCGGATTCACCTGTTCTACGAAGGCGATGCCAAATTCAGCGACGCGTTCAATCAAAATGCTGATTACATCAAAAACGAAACGCTGGCATTGGATATCAACGATTCTCTCGCCGGCGCTGCTATCACCAAAGAAATCAAATTAGGCGGCGATGTGGTGAAGATCGGTGTGAAGAAAAGCTGATTTTATTTCCCTTGCGAAGGTTCCAAACCTTCGCAAGGATAGTTCTTATAAAGATATTGACATTTCATTTGAATATGCTTATATTTGTTCCAGTGAACAAATAATAACCAGGACAAACATGGCGTCACTATCTGCTGACTTACAGCGTCCCAAATCCAGCCTAATTGAATTTCAGAAAATTTCAACCCGAGTATTAAATTACCTTCCCGAAGTAATTACTTCAGAACAGGAATTTGGAGATTATACAATCTGTTCCTCCACTGCCGGAGGCTTCACGAAAACCATTCGCCCATTTCACAAGGACATCTTTTTGAGAGATGTCTCTCATTTTGAGGATTCTTTTAGCAAACTGATTGAATTATTGAATCAAACAAGTTCCGGTCAACGGGTATTCCCGGAAAAGGATTACAATATAGTTGATCGGGTAATTTATACAATCCAACAATCAATGGGTATTGGACTCGATTTAACCGTCGAATCGAACAGCGCACGGAAACATGTCGGCAATCGTTTTGAAGAACTGATTCGTGCGATCCTGAGAGAGATGGGGGTTGCCATCGAAAAAATTGTATTGAACATACCTTATGAAAGCAGTGAAGGACAAAAATTTTACAGGTGTGAAACGGATATTGTCATATCGCCATTTGATGCTGTAAAATCCACACCAACTTACATTCATCCAGAAGAAATTGTTGTTTCCTTGAAAACAACGACGAAAGATAGAATGCCGAAAATTTTTATTGATAAAATATTAATGAGTAAATTCCTGGACCACGAGGTTCAAGTGGTGGGAATTTCGTTAAACGATATTCAGCGAAAAGAGGAAGCAAACGGTACAAAAATCGCATCAACGTTTGTGTCGAACCTTTTTATGGTTTATACAAAATTCCTGACGCAACTTTCCGGCTATTATTATCTGGATATGCCGCGCAGAGCTTTGGAAAGTCCATTCAATAGGCACATCTTTCGATTTTCACAGTTTATTTTAAAAGACATCTGGAAATTATTAGGCTCTTAATTTCTTCCTTCGCTGTACCGCCTCGGCTTCATCTTTCCCGGTAACAATTCTCGATAGGTGCTCTTCATCTAATAGTCGCTTTTTAATGATTTCACAATATTCATTTTTAATTTCTGTTCCCAGCCATTTCCGATCAAATGCTTCTGCTACGGCAAACGTTGTTCCGGAACCCCCGAATGGATCGACGACGATGTTCCCGGCATTTGAAGATGCCAGAACGCATTTTTTTACCAGTTCAATCGGCTTTTGCGTTTCGTGTATCGTCTTTTCCCAGGAGTGGTTTGATAGTGTGGGAATTTCAAACACATCTTTTGGCTTGGCTCCGTTTGGATGCGGCTCCCAGATATACTTCTTTCCTTTTCCATTATTATATTGAGACGATTCTGCCTGTGGTCTGCGGGGATATTTTAATGTATGTGCATTATATGGAATTCTAACATCATCAATATTAAATAGAAAATTCTTACTCTTTCGAAAGTGCAGCAAACTTTCATGGGATCGCCCCCAATCATTTCCTAAATTCGCTTTATTGCGATAATACCATACAAGCCATTTGCACCCTTTGAATAAATAATTCGCTGCCCATTTGATATCAGCCAAAATTTCAGAAAATCCACAAATGTACAGCGTGCCGGTCGGTTTTAAGATGCGATGCGCTTCGCGAATCCATAGCAGACTCCATTCGACGTATTGCTTTTGGGATTGAAAGGAATCCCATTCCGCCTTCTTAATATTGTACGGCGGGTCGGCAAAAATTAAATCCACACTTTCATTTTCAATTGATTTTAAGAAAGAGATGACATCGATGTTGTACAAAGCGCCGAGAGAAGTTTTAAAATATGGAATTCCAAGCTCTGGTTTTTGGGATTTAACGTTGTATTCTAATTTTAGTTCTTTTACCAAATGTTCAATTTGTTCATTCGTATAAACCCGATAATTATTTATCGGGTTGCGGGATGATGGGAATTTTCCAGATTTATCCCACCTTCGGAGAGTTTCTTTGTTAACACCTAATTTATCAGCAGCTTCACTTACGGTATAAAATTTTTTCATCCGAAGATTCCTTATTTTACAGGCATACACAACCTTATACAACCATACACAATATAAGGCATATTTACCAGAAAATCAAGTATATTTATTTTGAAATTTTTCCATCAACAATAAATAGACCCAATGCGTATGTTTTTAATCAATTGCGAAATTCACTGCAATAATTTATTATAAATTTGTCACAAAGATTGATTTTTTGATTGGAATTTAATATTTTTTTGAAGGACTTTTCGCCAGATATAAATAAATAAATAAGAATAGTGAAAAGAAGAATGAATGACCAACAAAAAACCAAAAAACAACTTATTGACGAATTGAATTTTCTGCGTCAAAAAGTGGCTGCGATCGAGAAAAATGGCAATGATTTTTCTCATCTCTCTAGTGAATTTACCGTTACAGATCAATCTCTTGTGCTGGATTGCATGAACGAGATGTTTGCTCGTTATAACACTAAGTTGGAAATCCAATGGATTAATAAAGCATCCGCAGTGTCTGTTAACATGACACACGAAGAGATGATCGGCAAACACTGTTATAAAATTTGGCACGGACGGAGTACGCCGTGCGAGAACTGTCCTGTTATTAAAGCAATGCAAACCGGCACAGCACAGGAGATCGAAAAAGCAACTCCGGACGGTCGGATCTGGTTTCTGCGAGGTTATCCTGTATTTGATAATAATGGCAATTTAACCGGAGCATTTGAATTTGGGCTGGATATCACCGAACGCATAACGGTTGAAAAGGCGTTAGCACAGGAACGATTTCTAATAGAAGCATTCATGGAGAACATTCCTGATGCAATATATTTCAAAAATAGAAATGGTCAATTTATACGAATCAATGAAGCCCAGGCATCGCGTTTTGGACTTAAAACGAAGGACGAGGCATTGGGCAAAACGGATTTCGATTTCTTCAAAAAAGAAGATGCAGAAGATTTGCTGATCGAAGATCAAAATGTGATGAACAGCGGAAAGTCATATTCGATAGAACGTAAGAAAAGATTTTTGAATGGAAGAGAAGGATGGGCATCTACCATCAAAATCCCGCTGAAAAATGAACAGGACGAAATAATTGGTCTATTCGGATTAACCCGGGATATTACTCAACAAAAAAATGCAGAAAAGGCTCTCAAAATAAGTGAAAACAGTCTTCGACGGGCACAGGGAATTGCTCATTTTGGGAATTGGGATTGGAATATTGTAGATGAAAAATTGGTGTGGTCCGACGAGCTTTATTGTATTTTTGGTGTTGATAAGGATGTTTTTAAACTGAGCTTTGAAAATATCGAAAACCTTATCCATGATGAGGACAAACCGTATAATGAGCAAATGGTCGATAGACTTATGAATGAAGAGAAAGCTCTGGAATACACAATGCGGATCGTTCGACCAGATGGAAATATACGCTACACCAAGCAGCACATTGAAGTTGAGCGAGACAGTACAGGAAATGCGATAAAAGCATTCGGAACGATTGCGGATATCACGGATTTAAAAGAAATCGAAGAGCAATTACGTAAAGAAAAAGAAATAGCGCAAAAATATTTGGATATCGCTGCTGTTATTTTTGTGGCGTTAGACAGTGACGGCAATATTCGTATGATCAATAAAAAAGGAGTTGAATTGCTGGGATATAATTCTGAAGATGAACTGATCGGTGTTCCCTGGTTCAAAAACTTTATCATGGAAAATAGTAGGGACAAGGTATTTGCGGATTTCAAAAAAATCATTTCCGGTGATATTAAATCATTTGACTATTATGAAGAACCTCTGATGGGAAGAGATAAAAAGGTTCATATTATTGCCTGGTATAATTCTCTTATAAAAGATGAGCGCGGGAATATCATCGGCACACTGAGTTCCGGAGAAGATATCACAAAGCGTAAAAAAGCAGAACTCGCCCTCAAAGAAAATAAAGATCGGCTACAGGCTATACTCGAGGCATCACCGGCTGCCATTATTCTGCTCGATCTCGAGGCAAAGGTTGAGCTGTGGAATCCTGCTGCTGAAAAGATGTTTGGCTGGAAATCCGAAGAAGTTATGGGTAAATTCCTTCCAATAGTAGCAGAAAATGATTTTAAGCATTTCCAAAAGATATTTACAAAATACTTAAATGGTGAAAAGGGATATTATGAAGAAATAGGACCGGTTCGGAAGGATGGAAAATACCTGGACACTCTTCTTTCTGCTGCACCGCTTTATAACTCTCAGGGAAATGTTCAAAGTCTGATAGGAATTCTCACTGATATTTCCGTTCTAAAGAAAGTACAATTCGAAAAACAAAGCCTCGAGGAACAATTGCTTCAATCACAAAAATTAGAAGCAATCGGCAGACTTGCAGGAGGAGTAGCCCATGATTTTAATAATATGTTGACAGCGATTATCGGAAATGCCGATCTTTTGTTGAGCGATATTTTTGATAAGGACTTAATGCTTGAAGATGTCGACGAGATAAAAAAAGCTGCTGAGCGTGCTTCCGATCTAACAAGACAATTGCTTGCGTTCAGCCGAAAGCAACCCCTTAAGATGGATATTTTGGATTTAACGACAGTAATCGCTGATATCAAAAAAATGCTGCAAAGGTTAATCGGTGAAGATATAGAACTAATCGCCGATCTTGCATCTGATCTGAAACGAGCAAAAGCCGATCGCGGTCAGATTGAGCAGGTGATTATAAATCTCGCCGTGAATGCAAAGGACGCCATGCCCGCCGGCGGCTCAATACGCATCCATACGGGAAATGAAATTGTGGATAAATCAATACTTGACAAGTATGATCATGTCGATTCAAACGAATTTGTGACGATCACTTTTACTGATGACGGACCGGGAATGTCGGCAAATGTTAAAGCAAGAATTTTCGAACCATTTTTCAGTACAAAAGAAAAGGGCAAGGGAACGGGGCTCGGTCTTGCAGTCGTCTATGGAATTATCAGGCAGCACGAGGGCTGGATAGATGTCCGGAGCGAGCCCGATAAAGGCACGGAATTTAAGATATATTTGCCAGTCTTTAATACCACAAAAATGAAAAAGATAAAAAGCTCCAGGATATCTAAGGACTTTCATGGCAGCGGGAAACGTGTCCTGCTCGTTGAAGACGAGGAAACTGTGCGTAAATTTGCATTGCGGGCTTTGCAGGAGAAAGGATACGAGGTTTTTGACGCGAATAATTCGGAGCAAGCCCTCAATATTTTTAAAAAAGAAGGCGGAAATTTCGATCTCATTTTTAGCGATGTCGTCCTGCCTGATGAGTCAGGTATCGCTATGATCGAGAAGCTCCTGAATAAAGGATCACATTTTCAAATACTGTTATCCAGTGGTTATTCCGATGAAAAATCGCAATGGCAGCTTATCCAAAAACGCGGCTACAATTTCATTCAGAAACCATATACTATCGAGGAATTGCTGGATAAAATAGAGACCATTACCGATCATCACTAATACGGACTACGCTGCCTCCTGCGTTGCATATTGCAATTGATACAGCCTGGAATAAATTCCCTTTTGCTGCAATAATTCGTGATGCGAGCCTATCTCACGGATTTCGCCTTTGTGCAGCACGATAATCCGGTCGCAGTTCTTAATTGTAGACAACCGGTGCGCGATGATAATGGATGTCCTGTTTTCCATAAGCCGGAGCAGCGCATCCTGGATCAGCAACTCGGTTTCCGTATCCACGCTGGATGTGGCTTCGTCCAGTATCAAAATATCGGGATCGAACGCCAGCGCCCGCGCAAAGGAAAGCAACTGCTTTTGACCCACTGAAAAAGTGCTGCCGCGCTCCTTCACTTCTTCCTTATAATGATGCGGCAGCTTTTCTATGAAGTGATGCACATGAACATCTTTTGCCGCCTGCATCATTTGCTGATCAGTTATGTTTTTATTTCCCAATTTGATGTTGCTTTCGATATCTCCTGCAAACAGGAAAACATCCTGCAACACGACGCCCAGATTTCTACGCAGTGAAGAAATTTCATAGTCCCGGATATCGATCCCATCGATCAAAATCTGCCCTTTTTGAATGTCATAAAACCGGGATAGTAGACTGATGATCGTCGTTTTTCCGGCGCCGGTGTAACCCACAATCGCGATTTTCTCCCCGGGCTTGACTTTAAATGACACATCTTTCAGCACATAATCCGGCTCGCCGTTGGACTTGTTTTTATAGGCGAACCAGACATTCCTGAACTCGATTTCCCCGCGGGAATGCGTGAGCTCTACAGCGTTCGGTGCGTTCTTGATCAAAGGTCTTTCGTCCATGATCTTGAAAATACGCTCCGATGATGCCATGGCTGCCTGCAGAATATTGTACTTTTCTGACAGATCGCTGATCGGACGGAAAAATCGACGTGCATATTGAAT
>WJJN01000581.1 GCA_014729735.1 Candidatus Zhuqueibacterota bacterium | reverse complement strand
TAATGATATACTGCTACCGGATAGAAGCCAATTGTTGCAGAATTACCCCAATCCATTCAACCCGGATACGCATATTCCGTATCAGATTTCTAAAAATGCCCGAGTCATCCTCACGATTTACGACCTGAACGGCAGGCAGATCCGCACATTGATAAACGAAGAGCAATCCCCCGGACATTACACCATTACGTGGAATGCCACTGACTCATTCGGAGAAAAAGTTTCTAGCGGAATATACCTGTATCGATTGCAGGTGGAAAAGGATGTTTTTAGTAATAAGATGATTTTGTTGAAGTAGTGCAAAACCATTTCAAATCCGCCCGGGTTTATTCGATACTTTTTGAACCCGGGCGAATGCTTTATTTACAACAAGAACTTTATTTCATCGCAATGCTCCCTCAAGCACTTCTACCATAATTTCCAAAATAGCATTTATTTTTGATTTATCTGCAAAAATTGAATATTTTTATTGACTTTTATTAATAAAATATTAAATTAGTTTTTAGTAACTTCTTGCGCCTCACCTTTGGACTTCAGTTGATTGATTTTATACTCTATAATTTTGCAAATTTCTATCGTTCTCCGACAGGAGAATGAACTATTTCTATTCAACAAAAAAGTAATATGTGATAAGGTATTTAATTATTTGTTGTTCTAATTGACATAATTTATATTTTGAAAGAAACATAGTCAGTTGCTATCTAATATTTTACAAAATAAAATTAAGGGAGAAACAAAATGCTTAAACTAAAATATCCTCAGTTGCCAATTTTAATTCTGATTTTCATTGTTGGCCCATTTCTACAAATCATTTCATTTTCAACAGAAAGAGTCGCTCCTGATGACGTTCAGCAAGCTGCAGAGATGGGATTTAAGCACTTCTTAGATGCGATTCCGCCAGATGATCTTGATCATTTTGGCTTTTCTGGAGGGGACGATTTCAGCAAAGTAACCTTGGGTAGACCATTTAAAGTCTATCAGATAGCGCCTGAATTAATTCAAAGCTATGATTCCCATGCTAGTATTTCCTCATTATTGTCTGCTACTACGCTTTGGTATTTCCCACTCATTTATGAGAGAAAATATAGAACGCTTCTAACTGTTGATTATATCAAAAATGAATGGAAAGCTGTTGCAATAGGTAGCTCTGGAATTGCGAACGAATTAAATCTTGTAGAACAAAAATTTGGTTCCGAATATTTATTTGTCAGAATTTTTCAAGCTGCATCTGATTTCCTCATTTTTTCAATTGATGGAATACAGAAAATTATGCCACTTGAATCAACAAAGATTTCATTAAAACTAGATTCTCTTCCCGATAATAAATATAAGTTATATAATCCTAATTATTTAATTCCAAAATTTATTCAAGTAATTAATTTATATGAATAGTAAAATCCAAGATAATGCTTATTTTCATAAATATCATTGCAACTTTTTAAAAAAATGATATAGAGAAGGAGAGCGATATGTTAATAAAAAAATTGATTAAGTTCAAGTATTTTATTTTGATCGCATTATTTTGTACTGAATTTGCTATATATGGAAATGCGCAGGTACTGAATGTCCCAGAGATTTTTCAGGAAGAAAGCAACTGGTGTTGGGCTGCTTGCAGTCAGGCAATTTTATCCTATTATCAAACAAATCTTACACAGTGCACAATTGCCAATTGGGCACGACAAGAAGCCAATTGGGGCAATGATGATTGTTGTGCTAATCCCAATGGAGCTATTTGTAATCAGCCCAACTCAATGTATAGCGCTGGGGGTAGTATTGAGGACATTCTCGAAAATTGGGGACATAACAGTTATGGATATTTTTTCGCTCTTGCTAAATCTACTATCGAGTCCGAAATTATTGCTAAACGTCCTTTTGTTATAAGATGGGGGTTGGATACTGGAAAGGGACATTTTCTGGTTGGTCGCGGAATGATTGGCGACAATTTATATTACATGGATCCGGGTGTTGGAAGGGGCTACAATATAGCAGACTACGACTGGGTTGTATCCGGGGGAAATCATAAATGGACGCATTCTCTTCAAATTGAGACTGGTGTTGACGCAGCACTCGTTCTCGATCGCTCCGGCAGTATGGGAACTTCCAACTATATGGAGCCAGCAAAAAGTGCAGCAAAGACGTTTGTCGGCTTCATGCAAACTGGAGATAATGTCGCTGTTGTTAGTTTTAGTAACTTCGCCCGGGTTGATTTTCCGATGACACGAATTGTATCCGACGCGACGAAAACATCTGCCCAAATTGCAATTAACGGAATATCTTCTTCAGGATCGACTTCTATGGGAGCTGGCATTCAGGCAGGGCAGGGAGAATTAAACAAAGGCGACACGAATAAACATCAGGCAATGGTGTTTTTAAGTGATGGTCTAAATACTGCCGATCCTGATGCGTATGACGTATTGCCCTCCATTCCGGATAACACAGATATTTATACAGTCGCTCTTGGAGCCGAATCTGACGAAAACACCTTACAGGATATTGCCCGCCAGACCGGAGGCACGTATACCTATGCGCCGAATGCTAAAGACCTGCAGGCGCTTTATCTTTTTATTAGAACAGGCGTAACCAACGAACAAGTCTTTGCAACTTTTAAAAGCAGGATATGGCAAGAATTAACGGAATATTTTAATACTTTTGTTGATGCATTAACCCGGACTATCACATTCTCCATTACATTCGAAGGAAGCGACGTCGATCTCGAACTTAGAACGCCCGGTGGCATCACTATCGATCCTGCGAAAGCAGCATCTGATCCCTCGATTACTTATACTGAAGGTGCAACGTATGATTATTATACCATTAATTCTCCTGAACCCGGGCAATGGACATTGATTATCAAGGGCGTGGATCTGCCTTCGGCAGAGGATTATAGTGCTTTAGTTTTTGGTGCATCCGATTTAAAAATGAACACTTCTTTTGGCAGTGATATATATTATGCAGGGGACAGAATACTCGTAAAAGCTGAGCTCAAGGAAAATGGTCAACCTATCACCGGAGCTGCAGTTGCGGCAGATATTCAGGGACCATCAACGAGCTACACTACGAGACAAACACCGAAAAACGAGGAAACTTATGAACTGAATAGTACCAATTCGGTAGACTCTAATCAAATATTAATGAGAACGCTGGATACCATGAATTTGTACGACGATGGTAAACACGGTGATGGTTCAGCCAATGATGGTATTTATGCCAATTATTATCAGAATACGACCATAGACGGTAGTTATAATTTCTCGATCAATGCATCGGGTACAGCATCTCAAGGCGGTGACTTTAATAGAGTCGGCATGATGTCGATGTTTGTTGGACCGGCTGTTGCACCCACCTGGATTAAAGTCACCAGCCCTAACGGCGGGGAAGTTTATGAAGTCGGCGACTATTGTCACATCAATTGGGAATCTGATCGATACACTGGCAGAGTACGAATCGATATCTCAACAACCGGAGGAAAAACCTGGTGGGATGTTACAAAAGGATATTTAACGCCGAATGATGGCGCTTATCGGTATACTACGGTTTGGGACAACGTCTCGGATCACTGCCTGTTTCGTGTGGTTTCCGATTTGAATCCATCGGTCATGGACAAGAGCGATGGAGAATTCAGGATCATTGATCCAAATCCGGAAAGTTATGAATATATTGCATATAAAATACCTGCCCAATATTCCACTCCGGTAGTGGATGGAAATTTTAGCGAAATTTTCTGGGACTACGCACCGGAAGACTCGCTTTTAAAAGGTGGAGACCCAAATGTCTGGAATTCGGACTGGACGGATTGGAATGACAATCTTGTCACGTGGAAAGCGCTGTGGAGCGATCAATCGAATAAATTATATGTTGCCATAAAGATCAAAGATAATGTTCGCGGAGCATTTGACAATAGTTCCCCGGGCAGCAATTTTATGCCTTTTAAGGATGATTGCCTCGAGTTGTATACCGATGGAAATAATGACGGCGGTAGATACGAGGGGAATTATTCACTAGCCCAGCAGTGGTTTGTCACAGGAAATAATAAAATCATTCTGGATGATTACCCCACAACTTCTCAATTTGAATACTTTACCGGAAAGCAGATAAACACGGCAATTGCACAGGGAGCAAATGGCGATTGGAACTGTGAGGCAGAATTCGAGATCTATGATTCGTTCCCAAATACACGAAAGACACTTTCCGCAGGAGCAACTATCGGTTGGAATATCTGGTATGATGATTCGGACAATCAAATATATCAGGGTGGCATCTACGAACGCGAGCATCAGGTTGGTTGGCGTTACGATGGATCAAGCTATTCCGATGCAGACTATTTCGGTGATCTGATATTGGCGGGTGATTTGCAAGTCCCATACATTACTATATC
>WJJN01000580.1 GCA_014729735.1 Candidatus Zhuqueibacterota bacterium | reverse complement strand
GACTTCCTGCCCAAGCCTTTTACACCGGCAGAGCTGCGGCTCATCATTCGCCGCGGACTCGAACGCAAACATCTGATCGAGGAATCCAATCGGCTCAAATCCGAGAAACTAAAAATGCAGCGCCATTTTGTTACTTTTGTTTCGCACCAGTTGCAATCACCATTGGTCGCTGTTCAGCAATACCTCGATGTACTGAAACATCTTGGCGATACGCCGGATAAAGAAAAGCTTCAAAACGAATGGCTCGACAGATCGCTCACAAAAATCAAAGAATTGCTCGAAATTATACGGGATTGGCTGAAAATATCCAAAATCGAAAGCGGTTCACTAACCGAATGTACTCAGCCGATTGACATCATTCCGATCGTTAAAGATATTAAACAGACTTACGAAAAGCAAGCCGGTGAAAAGAATGTATCGCTCCTCGCTGAATTACCTGAAAAGGTCAGTGAAGTTCGCGGAGATGAGGAATGTCTGAATGTTTTGATTTCAAACCTCGTTGTGAATGCGATTAAATATAACCGGGAAAACGGAACGGTCAAAATCACGGTTTTGCAAAACGGAGATTTCGTGAAGGTAATGGTCAGCGATACCGGGATTGGCATCGATGAAAAGGACATCGATATTATTTTCGAAGAATTTGCCCGGGTTAAGAATGAGAATACGGAAAATATCTCCGGAACCGGACTGGGACTTCCAATCTGTAAAAAAATTGTTCAGGAACTCGGCGGTACCATCGAAGTGCAGAGCAAAATAAACAAGGGAACCACTTTCATTGTTGGATTGCCCATTTGTGAAGGATAATTGAATGTTTTCCTTTTTACGAACATTTTCCCTGCGTGCAAAACTGATTATCGTTTACACCTTTATTCTGGGTGCAGGTGGATTAATCACTTCATTTATCGGTTCATTAATCGTAAACGATACGATCATGAATCAAGCCTGGAACAAGGTGCATCACGACATCAAAACCGCGCGCATGGTCTACAACAACCAGCTTCTTCAAATGAAACAGGAGATTTACGCCGGAGCATGCGGCGGAAATCTGGCAACACTTATCCGCAACAACAACAGAACCGAGCTTTTCAATTACCTCGAGCAAATCCGCCTTGAAAATAACCTTGATTATTTAACCGTCACCGATGAAAACGGAAACGTAATCTTCCGCCCAACGCAAACGAATCGTAACGGTGATAATGTATCGAATATCAGACCGATCCAGTCAGCACTCGCCGGAGAGGTTGTCGCATCAACCGAAATTCTCACTCGCACGCAACTGGCGAATGAAGAACGGGATCTGGCAATTCAGGCACACACCTCGCTGGTCGAATCACCCAATGCAAGACCAATCGTTAAACAGGAATTGACTTCGGGATTGGTCCTGATATCTGCTTCTCCGATCCGGTCGAATAACGGCGCCATAATTGGCGCGCTATACGGGGGACATCTTCTGAATAAAAATCCGCTCATCGTCGACCGGGTGTGGAATTTGGTGTATCGCGGGGAAATTTATAATGGAAAAGAAATCGGTACTGTTGCCATTTTTTTCGAAGATTGGATGATCTCCACGAACATCAATACAAAAGCCGGCAAACCGGCGATTGGCACACGGGTTCCTGAAGCAGTGTACGATACGGTGTTTGTCAAGGGAGACGAATGGTCGCACAGAACATATCTGGTGAATGACTGGTATATTAGCCGCTACGAACCGATTCAGAACTCTGACGATGAAATCATCGGTATTTTATATGTCGGACTTTTGGAGAGATCGTACCTTGCTATTCGAAACCGGGTGGTGTTAACCTTTATCGGAGTTGCCACGTTAGGATTTCTGCTGATCGTCCTCATCAGCTATTTGTTAACTCGCAGCGTCACGAGACCGCTGGGCGAACTGGTGGGAATCACGCAATCCATTACCACCGGCGATTTGAATCATGAAGTGAAAGTAAAATCGTATGATGAGATCGGCAAGCTGGGGCTCTCGTTCAATACAATGGTGAAAAGCTTGAAACGGATGAAGGGCGAGCTGGAGGAATGGGGCAAGACTCTCGAGCTTAAAGTCAAAGAACGCACCGAAGAGCTGGAGGCGATGCAGGCGAAAGTGATCCAGACCGAACGGCTGGCGTCGTTGGGTCAACTGGCTGCTGGAATCGCTCATGAGATCAATAATCCGCTGGGTGGGATTCTCGTGCTGAGCTCGCTGGTGCTGGAAAATCTGGAAAAAGAAGATGGCAATCGCCAGAACCTTGAGGAAGTCGTTAAACAAACCATTCGGTGCCGCGATATCGTGAAAGGCTTGTTGCAGTTTTCCCGGCAGACCGAGGCGAAGAAGAGTCTCGTCAATATAAACGATATTTTGAACAACACGCTGGCGCTGATCGAAAAACAGGCGATGTTTCATAACATCGAAGTCGAGAAAAAATTTGATGACAATCTGCCACTGGTTCTGGTAGATGACTCGCAATACCAACAGGTGTTCATGAATATCATTTTGAACGCAATTCAATCGATGCAGGAAATCGGAACGCTTACGCTGGATACTTTCAATGATGAACAGGAAAATATGGTCGTGGTAGAGATCGGAGACACGGGCACCGGTATTTCAGAGGAAATCATCAATAAGATTTTCGATCCGTTTTTCACTACCAAAGAAGTCGGCAAAGGAACCGGTCTCGGACTTTCCATCGCGTATGGCATCGTAACACGTCACAATGGCAAAATGACCGTAAAAAGCGAAGTCGGCAAAGGCACTGTTTTCACCATCAGCACCCCGGCAGCGGCAGAAGAGGATAGCGAATAATGGAACTGATCAACTAAACCCCGAGGGGTGAAATATAATAGGGAGCTATATCAAGAGTCATTTTTGGGTGTCATTCCTGCGAATGCAGGAATCTCCTGACTTTTCAATAATCAGGAGATTCCGGGACAAGCCCGGAATGACATTTTACAAAAAACTGGCTTATAATACAGCTCCTAATATTCAAATGCCGGGCTGATAATTCTCAGAGCCAATTGGTGTTTACTGGCGGGAACCAAACACGCTCAATTGTGTTCAAACTACCTTAAGCCACTGAAAAATGAACGCATTAAAATTAAATTACCTTGCAGAAAAAGACGCTATTCATATCCCGTCTGTCGCTCCTGATCGCACTGACACTCATCATCCAATTAGCGGGTTTTCCGCAACCCGTAACGGGACCGCTGGTCAACGCCATGCTCCTGATTACGACTGCCATGTTGGGAATTGTCTCCGGAATCATTTTAGGCTGCATGACGCCGCTGGTGGCTGTTTTACGGGGGGAGCTCCCCCCTGTTCTCGCGCCGATGATCCCGTTTATCATCGCCGGAAATATTTTGCTGGCAGCAGCGTTCGGGCTGATCAAAAACAACGCGTCCTTTTCCGCACAGCGGCTGCTGAATCCGGTGCGTCGCATCGGGCTGTATCTTGCAATTGTCGTGGCAGCGATCGTCAAATATCTGTTTCTATCATTTTCAGTAAGGCTGATCCTCCCGCTGATTCTGGCGCACGACATCTCCGACACATTCATTTTCATGATGACGACGCCGCAGCTCGTCACTGCGCTGATCGGCGGCGCGCTGGCGCTCATGATCTATGAAATATTATACCGGGCAGAATTGATCCGATAATTATGGCAGAAGAAAAATTACATATCCTGGTGGCTGACGACGAAGCCGTTATCCGCGACGGGCTGAAACAGATCATTACCAATGAAGGGCACGAAGT
>WJJN01000579.1 GCA_014729735.1 Candidatus Zhuqueibacterota bacterium | reverse complement strand
GGTTTTGCAGAAGCATAAAGATGGTCAATATTTAGTCCGACATGGCTCACACGAGTCGTGATGTAGGCTAGCTCGCCCGGCTTGTTCGGGATTTCGAATCTCAATACGTCACGTATTTCAACATTGTAATTATTCGCTTCGAGTATCTTTTTCGTTTTTCCAATATTCCGAACCAATAATTTAGCACTATCTACAAATACACCGATAGTTTCTATATTCATATTGTGTTTCGCGAGTAACTCGCATAATTCACCCAGTGCTCCCGGCTTATTATCCAATACGACATAAAGCTCCTGGATTTTTTCCATCAAGTCCTCCTTTTTATTATTTTTATGAACGATTTAGCACACGAACGTCCTGTTGACGCACTGTCAATCCGGTTTTATCAAAATAGTTTAATAACGGCACATTATATTTTCTGCTGTTATTGAAAAGCTGGCGGCAATCACTCACTGTCAATTCATTATTATTTTCAAAGAATTTTCGAATGCGCTGTTCTGCTTCGCGGATATTTTCTATATGAAAATAAATTCCATCTTCCAACTTGACCAATTCGTAAGAATCGAGCAGCACATTGATCGCGTAATCCACCTCCTGCTGCGACAGATTTAACTTGTCGGCTGTTTCACTCGGATTCGGTGTGGCAAACTTTTCATGAATAAAAAGTTCGCGCACCTGATCCAGCACCTGTTTTTCTTTTTCACTGAATTGAGGTTCATGAGAAGCAAGTGCAACTTTGGAATCGATGAATTTTACTTCATTTTCGCGGTTAAGATCTTCCATTATCTTATTGATAATCTCAGGATCAATCTTCCTGCCCACAGCAACTTTTAGCTCTGTTTTGCTCATTCCGCGTTTGGATGGATTAGTGGAATGATATTCCTGCAACGCCCCCATGATCCTGCCCCGGATTTCCGAATAATGCTGCTGGTGCAGATAAACCGTCTGTGATTTTTCAACCATCGGATGTATTTGTCCATTTGATACAAGCTCTTCAACATATCTTTCAGCATCTGATTCGGAAATACTCAGTTGCTGGCAAATTTCTTGGAGTGCAAATTTTGAAAATTTCCGGTCGAGCAAGAATTGTTCGATCATTCGGGCACTGTCACCTTGATCCAGCATTTCGAATTGCTCAATTATTTCTTTTGAAAATCGCTTGTGCCTTTTAGGATGCGCATTCAAAATTTTGCCGCCACCAATCGTATAAACCGGTGAATATTGCCGCACAACGAAACGATCATCAAAATCAGCGACCACCGGTTTCTCCAGCCTGAATTGTACATAAGTCATTTCGCCCGGCTCGATTTCATCACGATCCAGAACACTGATCCTGCCGATTACCTCGTTAGTTCCCACGTGAACCCGAATCCGGGCATTATGCCTTAATTTTTTGGGGCTCGATTTAAGCAGATAAAATTTCGCATCAAAATATCGGGTAGGTTTGAAAAAATCAGGTTCAGCGAGTACGTCCCCGCGACCAATAGTTTCTTTTTCCACACCAGCGATGTTCACAGCAGCACGTTCACCGATATTTACCCGCTCAACCTTCTGTTCGTGAATTTCCAATCCCCGAACCCGGGCTGTAATTCCATGTGGCAGCAGTTCGACTGGTTGCTCAGTGGTTAAACTTCCCGAAAGCACCGTTCCGGCGACAACAGTACCGAAACCCTTCATCGAAAATACACGATCAATGGGTAGTCTAAAAACGCCTTTATCCTTCTTTGCAGCAACTTTTTTAAGGGTGTTCATAATTTCGCTTTTAAGCACCGGGATACCCTCCCCGGATTCATTGGATATTTTAATGATTGGTGCATCTTTTAAAAAGGTATCGTTCACCAAATCCTGGATATCATCGACAACGAGTTCAGTCCAATCTGATTCTACAATATCGGTTTTGGTAATAACAATTATTCCGTTTTTGATCTGAAGCAGATTCAGGATATCCAGATGTTCCCTGGTCTGAGGCATAACGCCGTCATCTGCCGCAATAACCAGCAGTACCAGATCAATGGTACTAACTCCGGCGACCATATTGCGAATAAATTTCTCATGCCCCGGAACATCGATGATTGTGATATTGTCGCCTAAAAAAGCAAATCCCAAATCGATAGTCATTCCGCGCTCTTTTTCTTCTTTCAACCAATCCGTATCCCTGCCTGTCAGTTGAATAACCATGGATGTTTTTCCATGGTCGATATGTCCCGCAGTTCCAATGACGAAATGACGTGTTCGTTCTGGCATAAGCGAACTCTCAATTTTTAATGATATATTTTACTGCGTGTTGAATAATTTCGATTTCATCTTCCCGGACAGTGCGTAAATCAAACACAACTCGCTGATCCTGAATTCTTGTAATAATTGCCGGATTTTGGTTTCGCAGCTTTTTAGACAGCTCTTCTTCGCTGTGTTTATTTGTGGTGAGATATACCAGATAGGTTGGCAAAGCTTCTGTGGCTAACGATCCCCCTCCGATTTCAGACTGTCCGGGCTCGATACCGGTCAGTCCCTGATCCTGTAGAATATCTTGCAGTAATGTCTGTAATTTTTCTGCCTTCTGTTTGATAAATGACGGTTTATCAGTCAATAGCTTCAAAGTAGCATGTTGAGTTTGTAATTTATTCTCATCAAAGAAGAGACGAAGTGTCGCTTCCAGAGCTGCAAAAGTAATTTTATCGCATCGCAGTGCACGGGATAACTGGTTATTTCTGATCTGTTCGACATATTTTTTATTACCGACGATTATGCCGGCTTGCGGACCGCCCAGTAACTTATCACCGCTGAACATCACAACATCGGCACCGCTCCGAATGCTTTCACTGACCACTGGTTCTTTTGGCAAACCAAATTTGCCGAGGTCTAAAAAACTTCCGCTTCCTAAATCATGAACGACCGGCAATCGATATTTACGCCCCAGTTGCACAAGTTCATTTAATTCGATTTCAGAAACAAAGCCGGAAATCTTGTAATTACTCGTATGCACTTTTAAAAGCAGCGACGTTTCCTCTCCAATTGCCTCTTCATAATCCGAAATCCATGTCTGATTGGTTGTGCCCACTTCGACCATTTCAGCGCCGCTTTTTCTCATGATGTCGGGTATCCGGAACGAGCCACCGATTGTAATCAATTCCCCGCGCGAAACAATGCATTCTTTACCGGACGCCAGAGTATTCAACACAAGCAATGTTGCTGCGGCATTATTATTAACGACAGCCGCAGCTTCTGCTCCTGTCAGTTTTGTAATATAATCTTCAACGAGTTTATGGCGATTGCCGCGCTTACCAGTATCAAGGTCTACTTCAACAGATGAAAAACCACCGGCAATTTCATTTATCGCTTTCCGAACAGATTCGCTCAGGGGGGCTCTGCCAAGCCCTGTGTGCAAGACGATACCGGTTGCATTGATACAGCGACGAATTTTTGGTTGGAGTCTTTGTTTTACAATACGGATTATATTGTCAGATATGGAATTGGATTCAAATTTTGTTAATTGTTCCGCATTCAACTGACGAATGGTTGACCGAATATCGTCCAATTCATCTCGGATATAATTGATGACGAGTTCCCGGGGAAATTCTTCAATTAATTCGCGAACTTCCTGAAGTTGCAGCAGCTTATCAACTTTTGGTATTTTGGAGTAGTATTTCTGCATTAAACTCATGTTTAAACATACATAAAAATAATGATAATATCAATAAAAATTTTCACAAATATGGTCGACATTATAATTGGATAAAGGATATATTTACAATGAATTGTAAAACCGGTAAAATACAGCGTGACAATACTGGCTTTATTTCAACCAGTTGGTCTTTTTTTTACCAATTATCCGTTACACAGTTAAACTATCTTTAACTATCAATATTTCTTGATTTTAATAATGGTATATTTTTGTGGCATCGTTATTGCAAAAAAGACGGGTGGAAGTTTATTGAAGGAACTATGTTAGGAACTCCACCTTATCGCCATGGTGGTATAGAGCGCAGAGACGGATCAGAAAAGATGCCTGACGGAACGGATCGGAGACAGAGTGAAAGGCATGAAAGGCGTTTGGTGGAAAATTTATTGCGCATGTAAGTTTAACATTCTTCCACCTGAAAGCACTGCGACGAGGCCTGGGACTGCTCACTGGAACGACATCAATGGTCGGTACTGCATCCAGGTGGAAGCTATACGCAAAAACGGTAAGGATTTTCTCGAATCCATCATTGGAGATGGTGGTGTAGATATTAGATATGCCAATAGCACTGCTTCCAAGAAAAACTCGAGCGGCATATTTTGCAACTTATGATGGAACATTGTTCTAGTTTGGAATTATTCTTGCCGTTTAATTTCATTGCCACCGATCAGAAACGGAAACGGAATGCGAATCAACATAATGCCAGTATTGAAATCGGAATTGAGAATGAAAATGGCATAAAATCGGTCGGATGGTAAAAAGAGTATAAATAATTGCTCATATCCCTCACTGAAGCCGGCATCGTGCGGAGGATGTCGGCTTTCTTTTTTGTTCCGAAATCCATTAACCCTCTAAAATGAATTTTTTAAGCTCGCGCGATTTGCTGATCTTTGCGAGATTAATCCCCTCATTCCATGTATATATCAATCCGACAACAATTACCGGGAAGAAATTGATCGCGTGTACGGCAATTGCATACGTTAAACCAAGGGACCGTGGCACGCCCAATAATTCCAATCCCATTTGCGACAGCAAATGATAGGTGCCGATATACCCTGGCGAAGTTGGAATGATCACCCCAATAGTCGTTATTACCATCAAGACCGTTGCCGATAATATAGACAAATTAAAAAGACTTACAAGATCAAATATATAGAAGCCGATATATAGAACGAAGGTATAACACGCCCATATAATCAGCGTATGTATTATGACAATAGCATAATCCCTTTTGCGTTTGAATGCTCTGATTCCGTCTGTAAATGATTTAAGCATCAGTTTTATTTTCAATGAAAAGCGTTCCGGAATAAATTTTAGTAATGAGTCAAATACTCTGTTTGCCGTGGCGCTATATTTTTTTAAGAATATCAGAAATAAAAACAAAAGAACCGTTATCAGGCACAAAATATAGATACCATCTTTCAGCCAGTCCGGGAATGGATAGATAATGAGTACCGCAACCATAATGACCAGCAATGTAAATAAGTCGATAATGCGTTCCAGAACGATCGTTGCGAAAACAGAGCTTGCAGGGATCTTTTCCTTCCGTCCGATTACAAAAGCCCGAAAAAATTCACCTAAATGTGCAGGCAGAACGGAATTGCCGAAATAGCCGACCATCAATGCGGAAAAAAGGCGGCTTAGTGCAACTTTCTTTACCGGTTCCAGAAAATATTGCCAGCGAATAGCTCGCACAAAATGACTGATAAAGATCGCGCCAATTGCAGGCAGAGCGATCATATATTTCCCCCCCATCAATGACCGCATCATTAAACTAAATTCTATCTTGCGAAATGCCAGATACAGAAATACAATGCTAAATAAAAAACCGATGAGTATTTTGCCTGTCTTCTTCACAATATGCCCTATATTTATAATTTCATAGTCTATCAATATATGAAAATTTCCCATAAACACAATCAAAAAATTATTATTATTTTCAAATTTCAGGCTTCTGAAATGCAATCCATTTCAAAGATTAAGTATTAATATAACAAACCGATAAATATATGAGATTAATCGCTTAATTAAAGGATAAATCAGAATGGCAAATAATCCCATCGAAAATTGCATTCGTGATGCTATTGAAATGATCCACAACTTCTCAATGAATTCAAAAAAGCCCCCCGTGCGTATCACTTATCAAAATACTGAATTTTCATCGCCAGAATTTACAGAGATATTACAATGCCGCACATACGATATTGTTATAGATGGGAAAAAATGCGGAGCAGTTGAGGTTCATTTTTCAAAGAACAGAAAGGATTCGACGCCGGAAAAACAGCAAACTGATTTTATTAATCTTGTAGTGAACCAGATTTCTAATTCAATAAAGCTAATAAATGAAAATAAACGATTAAAGGAAACAGCGAAGAATTATAAGTTATTGTTAGATAATCAAAAAGATCTGATTGTTGAAGTGGATTCTCAGGGTACGATTTTTTACGTCAGTCCTTCTTTTTGTGAATTTTTCGGCAAGAGCGAGGAAAAGCTTATTGGTACCAAGTTTCAACCACACGTTCATGCTCAAGATTATGCTGGTGCTCTTGAGGCAGTAAAAAAGCTATACTATCCTCCTCATGCTTCATATAATGAGCAGCGAGTTTTTGTAAAGGGAGAGTGGAAATGGTTAGGTTGGATCGATACAGCAGTAACGGATGAACAAGGGAAGATAAAAGCAATCATTGGAGTAGGTAGGGATATTAATGATCGAAAAAAAACACAGGAAGCTCTGAAAGAATCCGAAGAAAAGTTCCGATTGCTGGCGGAGAATATTCCGGGAGCCATATATCTCTGCAAGAATGATGATAAATACACAACTCTCTATTTCAATGATGCCATAAAAAAACTGAGCGGATATTCGAGGCAGGAGTTCCTCAGCCAAAAAGTGAATTTTACGGCTATTATTCATCCGGACGATAGGGAACAGGTGAGGGAAACAGTCAATAAGGCAGTAAAAAAGAAGCTGAGTTTCAATCTCATCTATAGAATTATTCATAAAGACGGCTCGCCCCGCTGGATCGAGGAATTCGGAACCGGATTATACCGGAATGGTGAATTCCAATATTTGGAAGGATTTTTAAAGGACATCACGGATCGCAAAAATATCGAACAGGAGGAAGAGCGGATAAAAATTTTTATAAACAAGATCATTGAAAACATCCCTCATATGATTTTTGTAAAAGATGCTGTGAATTTACGGTTTCAATTTGTAAACAGGGCTGCCGAGGAGATGACAGGTTTTTCGAGAGAAGATATGATCGGTAAAAGTGATTTCAATTTCTTTCCCGAAGAACAGGCTAAGTTTTTCACCATCAAAGACAGAGAGTTACTGCAAAAAAATGAAGTCCTCGATATTCCGGAGGAGACGATTCTAACTAAAGATAATAAAGAACTTGTTTTGCATACAAAGAAAATACCAATTCTGGATCATAACGGGAAACCACAATATATTTTGGTATTTTCTGAAAATATAACCGAGCAGAAGAAATTAAAAGAGGCAGCCGAACAAACCGAGCGTAACTATAATGCTCTTTTAGAAAATATACCGGATATGGCATGGTTAAAAGATAAAGACGGACACTTCATGGCTGTCAATCAAACGTTTGCTAAATTGTACCACATGGATCCCGAGGAACTAATAGGGAAGACAGATTATGATCTTTGTCGCAAGGAAATGGCGCAAAAATATATCGAGGATGATTTAGAAGTAATGCAAAAAAGGAATAAAAAACGGCTGGAAGAGCCTATCGAATTCCCTGATGGCAAAACTCACTGGTTTGAAACAATCAAACTTCCTATTTATAATGAAAACAAAGAAGTAATGGGAACTACCGGTATTGCCCGGGATATTACAGAGCGCAGAGAAGTGGAAGAAAAGCTCGAACGACTCAATAAAGAGATGCTGGACATCTCACGGCAGGCTGGCATGGCGGAGATGGCGACAGAAGTACTGCACAATGTCGGGAATGTTTTGAATAGCGTGAATGTCTCGTCGACATTTATAATGGACACCATCGAGAATTCCGAGGTTGTTGATCTGATTGAGGCGCTCGATCTGATTCGGAACAATAATGAATCCTTACCCGAATTTATAACCAATGATCCCCGCGGTAAATATCTGTCCAAATACCTCGTTGAAGTCGGAACACATTTAAAGCAGGAACACAAAACGCTGCTTAATGAAGGGAATACGTTAATCAAAAACATTGATCATATTAAGAAAATAATTCTTATGCAGCAATCTTTTACAAAACGCAAACCACTGTTTGAGCTTCAATCTATCACAGAGCTCGTCGAAAATGCCATTAAAATGAATGAAGCAACACTGTCGAAATATAATATTCATGTGCGACGCGATTTCTCCGGAATACCGGAGATTGAAACTGACCGGCATAAGGTTTTACAAATACTAATCAACCTCATTCAGAATGCAAAAAATGCTATGGAAAATAAAACAGATGATGAAAAGGAATTAACTCTAAAAATTGGCAAAGCAGGATCAAACAAAGTCCATGTCAGCGTTATCGACAACGGAGTTGGGATTTCAAACGAAGAAATGGAACGAATATTTTCCTATGGATTTACTACGAGAAAAAAGGGGCATGGTTTTGGACTGCACAGCAGCGGATTGGTAGCCAGGGAAATCGGGGGTTGCTTGAAAGCGGAAAGCAAAGGACCGGGGCACGGTGCAAAGTTCATACTGGAATTGCCAATCAATAGAAGCGGCAAAAAAGATGAAGATCCTGCTTAGCGCCATTCAAATTATGGAATTTCGATGATGAACCTTTATAGTGAGCACAAAAATAAAAGAATTCTGATTATCGATGATAATCCTTCGATTCACCAAGACATTAATAAGATCTTGAATTACCTTAGTGACCGTGACACCCTGTTTGACGAAACAAAAAACAAGTTATTTGGAAAATCCGGTGTTATTAAAACACGACAGGAGAGTTATGAAATAGATTCAGCATTTCAGGGAAAAGAAGGACTGGAATTAGTTCGGAAAGCCAATAGTGAGAATCGTCCCTATGCAATGGCGTTCGTGGATGTTCGCATGCCACCTGGCTGGGACGGTATCGAGACTATCGAATACGTCTGGGAGGAAAGCCCGGATCTGCAAGTTGTTATCTGCACAGCGTTTTCTGACTATAGCTGGGAGGATATTGCCTGTCGCCTGCATAAGGCGGATAAATTATTAATACTAAAAAAGCCATTTGATAACATTGAAGTTCGTCAGCTTGCAAATGCACTGACCGAAAAATGGATGCTGACAAAAGTTGCAGCATCTAAAGCTCAGCAACTCGAAAGAATGGTAGGTAAACGGACTTCCGAAATACAGGAAAAGTCGAAAAAATTAGAAAGAAGTGAGACACAATTTCGAACGTTGATTGAAACGGCTCCAATCGGAATTCTGATTGCCGATCAGGATGGTAAAATCGCTCTGATAAATAGAATGATCGAAAAGCAATTCTGTTATCGTGAAAATGAAATCCTCGGCAAGGAAGTCGAAATACTGATTCCGGAGAGATTACGAAATAAACACGCCTTCAATAGAAAGGCATATTTCAAGTGCCCATACAACCGCACATTAGATCAGAATCAGAAGCTATACGGTAGGAAAAAAGGCAATTCCGAATTTCCCATTGAAATTGGTTTGAGTTTTATTGAGTTTGAACAAGAGCCTCTGGCAATCGCGTTCATCAATGATATTACAGAACGAAAAAAAGCCGAAATCGAGCTACAACGAGCAAAAAATACTGCCGAATCTGCGAGCCGCGCCAAGTCCGAATTTCTTGCCAACATGAGCCACGAAATCCGCACACCGATGAACGGTATCATCGGTCTCACTGATCTACTATTGCATTCGCGTCTTAGCGGGGAACAGACGCAATATCTGCAAATGGTGAAAGGAAGTGCTTCGCAACTCCTCTCAATTCTGAATGATATCCTCGATTTTTCGAAGATCGAAGCCGGACAATTGCAAATCGAAAAAGTCGAATTCAATCTCCGAACAGTTATCGAAAGCATAAGTGACGTCGTCATTCATCGGGTTGAAAAGAAGGGTTTGGAGCTCAATTTATTTATTCAAAATGATGTACCTGTTTATTTAATTGGCGATCCGGCGCGGTTGCGCCAGGTGCTTGTGAATCTTGTTGGCAATGCGATAAAATTTACCGAAAGAGGTGAAGTGACAATCGCGGTAGAACCCTGTAAAGATTCGGATAATAAGCAGGTTGAGCTCCATTTTAAAGTAGCGGATACGGGAATCGGTATTCCGAAAAATCGACAGGAGGATATTTTTAAGAGCTTTACACAAGCAGACTCCACTACGACGAGGCAATATGGTGGCACTGGACTCGGACTTACGATTTCCAGGCAATTAGTGAATATGATGGACGGTGATATATGGGTAGAAAGTGAAGTTCATAAAGGAAGTACCTTTCATTTCATTATCCGGTTTGAAGTACAAAAAGATCAGATGCAGACAGAAATGTCTTTGCCGGTTAATATTCAAGGCATCAAAGTGCTTGCGGTGGACGATCATTCCACCAATCGTCTCATACTGTCCGAAATGCTGAAATCTTTAAAAGTTATTCCGATTTTAGCAAGCAGCGGGAAAGTGGCTCTTGAATTGTTAAATAAAAACAAAGACATCGATCTAATTATCACTGACTATCAGATGCCGGAAATGAGCGGCATTCAACTAATCGAAAAAATACGGGAAATCGCCAATTTCAAATACAAACCGGTTATCATACTGACATCAGTGGGCAAAAGCAAAAAAGTGAAGAACCTGCATGAGAAAGACCTGGTCTGGACATTGACAAAACCGATAAAGCAGAGTTATTTATTTGATTCTATTATCACATCCATGGGAAAATCAGGACAGCGGAAACGTTTTCAGGTGCAAGATACATTAACTCCAAAAATCGAAAAATTGAAATGCCTGGAAGATAAAGCGAGGATTTTACTGGCTGAAGATAATCTCGTGAACCAGAAGGTGGCAACAGCTCTTCTTAACCGGACATGTATTCCGGTTGACGTCGTAGGAGATGGTAAATCCGCAATGGAAAACCTGGAGAAAATTAATTATTCACTCGTATTGATGGACGTGCAAATGCCGGTGATGGATGGTTTGGCGACAACTCGAAAAATCCGGGAGAATAAAAAGTTCGAATCGCTGCCAATTATCGCGATGACCGCACATGCAATGAAGGGAGATAAAGAAAAATGCCTTTCTGCAGGCATGAATGATTATATTTCCAAACCAATAGAACCCGCAGAGCTCTACTCTATTCTGATTAAATGGTTGCTTGAAAATAAATAAAAGTATTCGGATAAATAAATGACTATCTATCTCTGGACACCGCTGATATCTGCAATAATAAATGTTTTTACATGGAGCAATATATTTGCTCAAAAGCGAAAAACCGCTGAAGAAAAAGCTTACTTAATTTATTGTTTCTTTTTGATACTATGGCAAATCATAACTCTACTGCTGCGCACTCCTGATTTTAATGTGCATCCATTGTTTTTGGTTAAATTGCGTGCATTCTTTTGGCTTCCCAGTGGATTCCTGTTTTTGAATTTTACTTATGTTTTTCTGAAAAAGAAAAGGGATTTTATCTATTTTATATTTCTGGGCTTAACAGTTATTTCCATTATTATCAATTTTTTCACTGATTTACTGATTAAGGGTATTAGCCTCCTGCCCTGGGGAGCGGATGAAGTCACAGGTCCGTTATGGCTCTGGATCACAGCTTTCACATTAATCGTACCCTTTATCGTTTCACTCATGAAAATATTAATAGCATTATTAAAAGAGCACTCCAAAAATTATAAGTATCAATTAATTCTGTTAGCCTCGGGTACTTTGCTTTCGGTCTCCCTGGCATTTATGACTGACGTTATTTTACCGAATGTTTTTAATATCAATGATTACACATGGGCATCCTCTTCAGCAAGCGGGATTCAGTCCTTCTTTGTTTTCCTCGCGATTACACGATTTCAGTTTTTGACCCTACATGTACAAGATGTGGCGAATGATTTATTTGCCAATTTGAAGGATGCTATTTTGTTATTGAATAATGCAGATGAAATAATACAGGCAAATCCTGCTGCCATTCATTTATTTCAGTTAGCACAAAATCGTAAACAGTGGAATCGATTTTCGGAAAAGTTAAAAGAGATAAAATATCGGGATAATCAAAGATCTTATGAAATTCAACTGACATTGAATGGCGTCAACAAATTCTTGTACGTTTCACATTCCTACTTCAAACAGGCGCAAATAAAGCGCGGGCAGTTATTGGTTATTCGGGATATTACAGAAAGAAAAAATGCAATTAAATCGTTATCTAAAAGCGAGGCTCATTTTCGGGCGATTTTTGAAAATACCGGTACCGCCACTGCTACATTCGGCGACGATTCGATCATTCGCTCCTGCAATGCCGGATTTGTAAGACTGTCCGGATACAGCTCCTACGAAGTGATCGACATTAAACGATGGTATGATTTTGTTCATCCGGATGATAAAGAACGAATGCTCCGATATCACGAACGCAGGTCCACCGGTCAAGAAGCTCCTCGCAGTTATGAATTCCGATTTATCGACAGAAAGCAGAATGTCCGAACCGTATTTGTTACAATAACCACGCTGCCTGACAGTAAGAAAAGAATAGCGTCCCTGATCGACGTAACAGATTTAAAGAATAAAGAACAATCACTTCGCACTCGCGCCAGGGAAATGAAGATTTTGAATAATATAATTCTCACCGGAAATCAAGCCAGAGATCTTAAATCATTTGTCAATGAAGTTTTGTCGATGCTCATCGGCATATTGCAATTTGATGACGGAGCTATATATTTACTTAGCGAGGATGGTAAAGTCGCTGAAATTCAACATGAAATCGGTTCCCGCGAGGAATTGTTCAAAGAGTATGGTAGTGTAAAAGTGGAGTGCCCTCCATTCAACATCATCATGAAAAACAAACAAGCGTTATTCGCAGAAGATATGTCAAAGTTGGATCCGGAATTTTCGAAGCGTTTCGGTGTAAAATCCACAGCAATCATTCCGTTATATTCCGGGAATGAAATCATCGGGACATTGAATTTAGCCTGTGCAACGACCCGCAAATTTGACCAAAATGAACGCTTAATGCTTTCGGCTGTGGGACGGGAACTTGGAAGTGTGCTCAATCGAATTATCGCTGAGGAAGCACTGCGACAGAGCGAAAATAAATATCGCAGTTACATCAATAACGCACCTAACAGTATTGTCGTTTTTGATGAATCCGGTAATTTACTTGAAGTCAATAGAACCACATGTAATGTGACTGGTTATTCCGAAGAAGAGTTGTTAGCAAAAAATATGTTTGACTTCTTCCTGCCATTGAATAAGAAACAACTCAACAATCTTCTGAAAGCAACCGAAACGAATACAAATTCTTCCTGCGAATTCCCGTTTCTGCGACAGAACGGGAAGAGGGGGTACTGGTCTGTCCATCTCTCTAAAATCTCCGAAGATCGTTTCCTGGGATTTTTTATCGATATTACAAATCGGAAATTGATGGAAGACGAATTACAGCAGGAACGGGATTTTGCAAAAAGTCTTGTTGAAACAGCGCAGGCGACTATTGTGGTGCTTGCTCCGGATGGTAAAATAATCAATGTGAATCCGTATTTTGAGGAATTGACAGGCTATGAAGCTGCTGAAATTGAGAATAAAAATTGGTTTAACTTATTTATACCTGAAGAAAACCGCGAAAAGATTTGGGAAATATTCTCTTCATCGTTACGGGATATTCAGGCAAAACAAGTTGTCAATCCGATCATCACAAAAAAAGGAGAGCTTCGCTACATTGAATGGTATGATAAGACCTTGAAAGATTCCGATGGCAATACGTCCGCGCTCGTAGCAGTTGGTCTGGATATTACCGAGCGTATGAAAGCGGAAAAAGCATTGCGAGAATCAGAAGAAAGATTTCGCAGTTTATTTGACAGTGTACCAATTGGCTTATAT
>WJJN01000578.1 GCA_014729735.1 Candidatus Zhuqueibacterota bacterium | reverse complement strand
CGGCATGCAAAGATGCCGGGTACAGAAAAGTTAGATATATCTTTCAACCACTGCCAGCAGGTCATCTGATTTCAACGGCTTTTGCAAATATTCTTTAACAGGTACTTTTGATGTATCGAAAATTTGCTTTGCGGCATCTGCAAAAGAAGATAAAATGACAACAGGTGTATCGACATTCAGCGCTGCGATATCATCGGCAATTTTGCACCCGGTATCCACTTCTTCCATCATCACATCCAGCAGAATAAAATCCGGTTTTTCCGATTGAATTTTCTCGAGTCCGGTTGCACCGGAGTCTGCTTCCACGACCTGATATCCTTTGGATTCCAGCACAATTTTCGATGTTTCTCTGAAATCCATATCATCATCTATAATGAGAACTTTTTTCGCCATTTTTCCTCCAGTTTAATTTACGAGTGATTCGAATTCATGCCGGAATTTATTGATCATCGCTTCGATTGCTTTTGCACCGGCATCTCCTAACGGGCACAGTGTGGTACCGCTGATCGTTCTGGTTAATTTGAGAATCGTCTCCAGATCACCGACTTTTCCTTTTCCAGTGAGCATGTTTTTCATGATCTGCTGAATTTTGCCCAGACCTTCACGGCAAGGAGTGCATTGACCACAGGATTCATGCACGAAGAAATTGATTTGTGTCATCGCGACTTCCGGGATCGACGTGTCCTCGTCCATGACAATCACACCTCCGGAGCCCAGCATGGTGCCGGCTTTCAGACAGGCATCGAAATCCAGGTCAAAATCGATTTCATCTCCTTTGACTACAGGTGCTGATAATCCGCCCGGAATAACGGCTTTTAATTTTTTTCCGTCTTTCACGCCGCCGGCTGCCTGTTCGATGAGCTCTCTCAAATTCGTTCCCAATGGATACTCATAAACACCGGGTTTTTTCACATGTCCCGAAATACCATACAGCTTGGTTCCCGCTGCCTGAAAAGCACCCATTTTCTTATACTCTTCCGCACCGTGTTCCATAATATAAGGAAGTGCAGCCAAAGTTTCAACATTATTTACGATAGTCGGGCAATCATATAATCCGACATTTGCGGGAAACGGCGGCTTCATGCGCGGACAGCCGGGCTTCCCTTCGATGGACTCGATCAGCGCGGTCTCTTCGCCACAGACATATGCGCCTGCTCCTCGCATTACGATGATGTCAAAATCATACCCGCTGCCACCAATATTCTTTCCCAGCAGGTTGGCTTCTTTCGCATCTGCGATCGCTTTTTCCAGAATATCCGCTATCCATTTGAATTCACCGCGAATATAAATAAAGCCCAGATCGGCACGCAGCGCATAACCGGCAATGATCATTCCTTCCACCAGCAAATGCGGATCGTGTTCCATAATCTGGCGGTCTTTAAATGTTCCCGGTTCGCCTTCGTCGGCGTTACATATCAGATAATATGGTTTATTTTTTTCTTTTGGCAGAAATGCCCATTTAAAACCGGTCGGAAATCCTGCTCCCCCCCGACCGCGCAGAAATGACTTTTTCACTTCATCGACCAGCTCGTCGGGATCTTTGGTCAAAGCAATTTCCAGAGCTTTATATCCGCCAACATTTTTATAGTTATCGATCTTTCCCATACCCGCAACTCCGACGTGACGGGTCAATACTTTTTTTTCTTCTATCATTAAAGGTAGCTCCTCTATTGTAGTGATTCCAAAATGTTATCGACTTTTTTGACGGTTAGATTTTCATAGTAGGTGTCGTTGATCATCATCACCGGGGCTGAGCCACAGGCACCCAGGCATTCCACCAGACTGAGAGTATATTTTTTATCCTCAGTGGTTTCGCCGGGTTGAATGTTCAGCTTTTCCGATAAATGATCTACAATATGTTTCGCGCCCATCAGTGAGCATGAAACATTGCGGCATACCTGAATATGATATTTGCCCACCGGTTTTTCGTTGTACATCGTATAAAAGGTCACCACGCTGTAAATTTTATTCGGCGTTGTGTCCAGAATTTCTGCCAGTTGAGAGATCGCTGCCGGCGGAATCCACCCAAATTCATCCTGTATAATATAGAGCGCCGGCATCAAGGCAGAATTCTTTTCCGGAAACTTTGATACCAATTCATCGATTTTCGTTTGCATCTCCGGTGTCAATTTATATTCAGGGTCATCCACTTTATATGTAGAAGGCGATGTTGCCATAAAACATGTCCTCCGCTTTCATGATAATATTCGTTGTTGTTAGTTATTCGGTTAAACCATTTCCCGTTTGTTATAATGGGTATGCAGTAGTTTGTGACTCACTTCACTCAGTGGTTTACCGAGAAATTCCTCGTACAATCGGTTCACCCATTCGTTTTTATGGGACACCCGAACCTTTTCTTCCGAGTCAAGCTTATACAGTGTAGCCGTACGTTTCTTCACTCTGTCGACATCAGTACCAATCGGCTGTCCACCGCCGCCAACGCAACCACCGGGACATGTCATCACTTCGATGAAATGAACTTCCCGTTTACCGGCTTTCACTTCGTCAAGAAGCTTGCGGGCATTTCCAAGACCACTGGCAACCGCCACTTTCACCTCGGTTCCATTGATATTAACAGCCGCCTCTTTGATTCCTTCCAGACCGCGGGCAGCTTTCACGTTCAGGTCTTCCAGCTCTTTGCCTGTAACCAGATAATAGGCGGACCGAATAGCCGCTTCCATCACACCGCCTGTAGCGCCGAAAATTTTACCGGCAGTGGTACGTTCTCCAAACGGAGTGTCTGCACCCTCGGGTTCCATTGAATCCACATCCACTCCGTACATCCGAATAAGCCTGCCCAGTTCACGGGTTGTCAAAACGGCGTCG
>WJJN01000577.1 GCA_014729735.1 Candidatus Zhuqueibacterota bacterium | reverse complement strand
CGATATTATTGAAGAAATGTACGGTAAACCATGGTATAAGCCGTTTATCGGCGGATTGGGATGGTACAGGAAGACCTCCAACCACGGACCATTCGTTCATATCGATGTACGACAGATTCGCGCCCGTTGGGGAGATTAATGGAATCTGTTTCGATATGATGAATATCTATTTTATGGAATCTGAAAGGACAAAATAGATGGCTACAATATTACACTATTTCGAGCGAGGTATTGTTATCTCAATTATTGTTTTAATGATGATAACCATACTTGTCTCGACAATTGAATTGGGAGTTATCCTGCATAAGGAATTTATGGCAGAACCCCAATATCTGCTTGATGTTGCCAATTTGACTGAAATTTTCGGTTTTTTCTTCATGATTCTGATCGGTTTGGAATTGCTGCACACGATTAAAACGTACCTGACCGAAGAGAGCAGGCACGTGGAAATTGTGTTTCTTGTCGCGATGATCGCTGTTGCCCGAAAAATCATCGTGCTTGAGCTGAAGAAATTATCTCCGCTGACGCTTGTTGGATTGGGGGCGTTGATTATCGCTCTGTCTGCCGGCTACTTTCTCATCAAGCGGACGCATCATAACGTCGGTGAAACTAAAATTCCGACAGGCACGGAGAATTCTATCTGATACGATGTTATGAGGCGAAATGAAAGTTCACTAAAAAGAAAGGTGGTTATTTATGTCTGCAAAATGGATTTTTATTATCATCCTGTTTTTAATCGTCGTAATTTTTACGGCGCAAAACAATTCTGTCGTGGAAATCAAATTTTTGTTGTGGTATTTCGAAATGAGCAGGGCGCTGGTTATTTTCTTTTCAATGGCAATAGGAATTGTAATCGGATTTTCTCTCAAATATCTGACAGCAAAGAGCAAAAAGAAAACGAAGCAACAGTAGGTAATTTATGGATATATCGAAAATCAGGATAAACAAGGCAAAAAGGAAGAAACACCGGAAGCCCGGGATGCCGCCCGGCACTCTGGTACACGTCGGCGAGAAAAAAGTAGAAAAGGTTCGGATTCGCGTCATGGATTATGATGACAGCGGATTGTCCGAAAATGAGCTGGATTCAATCGAGGATACATTTCCTTATCGCGATAAATCTTCGGTGACCTGGATTAATATCGATGGACTGCACGTGGTTGATAACATTCAGAAAATTGGTTCTCATTTTGAAATCCATCCGCTGGTACTGGAAGATATTCTGAATACCGGACATCGTCCCAAAATGGAGGACAACGAGGATTATATTTATATCGTTCTGAAGATGTTGTATTATCAGCCGGATAACAATAACCTCGAAGTGGAGCAGATCAGCATAATTTTGGGTGAAAATTATGTAATTACCTTTCAGGAACGGGAAGGGGATGTATTTAATCCGGTGCGTGAGAGAATCCGGACCGGTAAAATCCGGACATTGAAGCGGAAATCGGATTACCTGGCGTATGCACTGGTGGATGCCGTTGTTGACAATTACTTTCTGATTCTGGAGAGAATGGGGGAGAGCATCGAAGATCTTGAAGAGGAATTATTGCAGGATCCGGGACAGCGGACGCTGAAGCAAATCTATTCATTGAAGAACAAAATGCTGCTGATTCGAAAATCCATCTGGCCCCTCCGGGAAGCGATCAGCGCGCTGGAGCGCGGCGATTCTCCGCTGATCCGGGAATCGACGCATATCTATTTGAATGATGTGTATGATCACACTATTCAGGTGATCGATACGATGGAGACATATCGCGATATGGTGTCCGGGATGCTGGATACCTATTTATCGATCGTCAGCAACCGGATGAATGAGATCATGAAAGTATTGACGATCATTGCCACGATTTTCATTCCGTTGACATTTATCGCCGGTATATACGGGATGAATTTCCAATATATGCCGGAGCTTAAATCGCATTACGGTTATTTCGCAGTATGGACTGTGATGATTGCAATTGCAGTTGTGATGGTGCTTTTCTTCAAACGCAAAAAATGGTTATAGGTGAAAAAATGTTCGGACCCTACAATATTCCTTTCCGTATCGAATGCAATGATATTCTGATTGAAGCGATTAACGAGGATGATATCACGATTTATCGAAGAAAATTTGGCAATGATACGATTGAAAAAAAACTACTGGCAACGAACCGAAAAATCATCATTTCTCCGATCAAGCCAATAAATCGTCCCAAAAAGCTGACACCACATCTGCTGATCGAATTCGAAACGCCGCTCTTCACCGAACCCCGGTCTAATAAGAAAATCTACCTGAAATTTCCTGTGGAAATCGGGTTGTTTATCATGGGCGGAAAATCCTTTGAGCTGCTGGATGTGTTCACTATCATGAACCAGAAATACACCCTTTATGGAGATCCCATCAATGGCGTTCTCTGCAAGTATTGGAAAAGTCCGGTGGAAAACAATCGTCCGGAGATAGACCTGTTAACCCATGGGATAATGGAATTATCTATTACGAATAAATCATCGACCTGGCTGGAAGTGAGTAAAGTTGTGTTTAATTCTTATGGAATGAAAATGTATTACAATCAACAATTCATCTGCCTGAAGGCTGAAATGAAAATTTACACGGAGCTGAGCGCTGAGACCGATTTCATTGATTCTGCCCTCGAGAAAAAGATGACCAAATCCGTGGAATTATATAACGCGAAAAAACTACAATTAACCACGACAAAATTTGTGATGAGGGACGGAATATGATTTTCGATCAAAAAATATACGGTGATATTACTGTTCTGGATTTGCTGATATCGATTGGCGTTTTTATCATTGTCATCATAATCACCAATCGTATTTCAGTTTATATACGCCGGGCATTCAAGGAAAAAATGACCAAAGATCACCTGGAGCTAATCGTTAAAATTGTCACATACACGATCATGATTATCGTGGTTTTATCGATTCTCGGGAATCTCGGTTTGAATCCATCCGGACTATTGGTCGCCGGCGGAGTGGCAGGACTCGTGGTTGGTTTTGCCAGCCAAAGCCTGTTCAGCAATCTGATTTCCGGTTTGTTCCTCATCGTCGAACGACCCATCAAAATCGGCGACCAGGTCGAAATAAACGATATCCGCGGATTTGTCGAAGATATCCGGATTATTTCAACGACTTTGAGGACGTATGACGGTTTGTACGTCCGAATCCCGAACCAACTGGTATTTACGACCAGCGTTATTAATTTTGTATCGAATATCGTTCGCAGAGTTACATACGTCGTTGGCATCCGTTATAGCGATGATGCAGACAGGGCGATCGAAATCATCAAATACGTGGCGGATCAGGAAGCTTTGGCGCTGAAAAATCCCGTGCCAAGAGCCTTTGTTGATAATTTCGGCGATAATTCGGTCAATATAAATGTCTGGATCTGGGCGCCGGCGAGCGTCTATTACGAATTAAAGATGAAATTATTATTAGAAATAAAAAAAGCACTGGAAGCCGAGGGAATCGAAATCGCTTTTCCGCAGAGGGTTGTGTGGTTCGGGAAAGAGCTCGAGAACGAGGAGGAGGTCAGATAGAGGCGGGTGAAATACGTGAAAAGGGATACGTGATACGAGATTCGGGATTTGGGATACGGAGTGTGTGTGCTGGAGTGCAGTCCCTTTAGAACCTGTCCAAGAACCCTAAAAAATGTCATTCTGAGGATCCCGCTGGCGGGAGACGAAGAATATCATACCACTAAGCATATGTCTATATTGAGTTTCGTGGAGTTAGATTCCCTTCGACTTCGCTCAGGACAGGCTTCATGCGCCAAAAAGACGGCGAATTTAGAATGACATTAATCTCTATTTTGGCAGTTCCTGGACAGGCTGTTTATGAACTGCAAGTAGGCAGTAACGAAGGACGAT
>WJJN01000576.1 GCA_014729735.1 Candidatus Zhuqueibacterota bacterium | reverse complement strand
GATAGCCGGTACGGTTCAGGATGCAAAATCAGGGGAAGCGCTTCCTGGTGCAAATGTTTTCATCGACAATACCAGTTTGGGAGCTGCCACCGGTCTAGACGGGAATTATTTCATCTTGAACGTGCCTCCTGGCAATTACTCTCTAAAGGTGACGATGATAGGCTACAAGTCAACGATGGTGAAAAATATTCAGGTCAAAATAGATCAAACGACTCCTGTTGATATTTCACTCATTCCAACACACATCGAAGGTGAAGAAGTGGTGGTCGTTGCAGAAAGACCGGCAGTTGAAATTGATCTGACAGCCAGCAAACAAACAATGTCTACCGAAGATATAGACCGGAGTTGGGGCACAGAGCTGGAAGAGGTGATTAGTGATTTACCAGGGGTGAATATTAATGGTGGTATTCGTGGCGGATTTGGTTTGCATGAAGCCTATCGCGTCGATGGCATGGATATGCGCGATGTGGGTTCAAATACGAATTTCAAAACTGTCAATCTCTCCACTATTCAGGAAGTGGAAGTACTCACAGGTGGCTTCAATGCGGAATATGGGCAGGCGAATGGTGCAATCATGAATATTGTCACCAAATCGGCATCTGATCGAATTCATGCAATTTACAATTACAGAATGAGACCTGCCGGAAAATATCATTGGGGAAAATATATTTATGGAGCCGATACTTTTCAACGTACCGTAATGTGCACACCGGAGTTCTGGGATCCGAATTCTACCTGGCAATCACAATGGATGGATGAGGCAATGCCGGGATATGGAGGGGATATCGAGCCATTTGTTAACTGGACTCCTGAACAGAGAGCAGAGTGGTGGAAAAATTTTGTGAATGACGAAGATTTTCATGCACAAATGAATTATGCCGAGAGAATGGAATGGGAAACCGAGCTGACGGTTTACGGACCGCTGACGAAAAAACTGGGATTTATGCTATCCGGTCGTTATCGAGAGGGTGTTCCGAGATATCCCTCGGCGTTAAAATACAATCCTGATATGACATTCCAGGGAGCGTTAAATTATCAATTAAGTACGAATACCAAATTTGAAGTATCAGGCGTTTACACTAAATTCAAGAATTCGGGTGCATCAAAGACTAATTTTGCATCGACAGAAGATACATACCATGATAATTCACCGTTTCCATTTGTGACAAGTCCTTATGATCGTTATACTTACTGGATGTACGGCGCGAGCAGTAGCAGCCAGTGGAATATTCGGGCGCCGGAATATTCCGAGTTTTTCAGCTTACAGGGGAAAATTACACATACATTTAGTCCGAGAACTTTCATGCAGGTTGCTGTCCAGCATTCACGGATGGATTATCGAATGGATTATCGCGATGTGATGAAAACTGCATTTTATCCTGATTCGGAATTACCGTTTGTGCCTGCGGAATATCCCTATTCCGGACTGCCGATTCAGTCGAGTATTGCCAGTTATAAATGGGCGTTCCCCGGAGATGTATGGAGCAATCGTGTGCGGACGAACAACACAACCATAAAATATGATTTGACCAGCCAGATAATGATTCACCATCAAATTAAGACAGGGGTTTTATTTTCCTATCAAAAATTTGATAAGGTACTGCATGATCACCAAAATCTGGAAGTCGGCAAAGAGCCGGATATTCATGTGACTGATCTTGGTCCGAGCACATCGCATCCGTACGAAGGGGCTTTTTATATTCAGGACAAAATGGAATTTGAAGGTATGGTGATCAATGCCGGCGTACGTGTGGATTTCTTTGATGCGAATAAGACTGTTGCCGCAAATTTCTTTGATCCGTTGATGATTTCTGACCGTGCTGATGATAATCCGGGACTGATCGGAAGAATCTCCTTTAATCCGGATGGCTCCGGTGACGCTTACAAAGAAACACCGACGCGGTGGGCGGTTTCCCCGCGATTCGGAATCTCGCATCCCATCAGCGAAAATACCGTTTTACATTTTATGTATGGTGAATTTTATCAGCGCCCTCCATGGCAGAAGATTGCCGGACCTATTTTAGTTGAGACAAACGCCCCATTGCCCGAAGAAGGCGGCAATTCCGAGTTAAATTTAAATCCGGATTCGGTCCTTGTGAATTACAATTTTTATACGCACTACAATCCAAATCCCGCGTTAGAATTTGAAAAAATGACTCAATATGAAGTCGGTGTGAAACAGAATATCGCAGATATGTTTAATCTGGATGTCACTATGTATTACAGAGATGCCCATAACTTAACTTCGCGGGGAATTAGTCGTGGATCCAATGCTTTTAATAATACCCGAATCGCCAGTATGTCCCGATCAAGGTATGTCGTGGCACGGCTTTATGGCGATCCCAGTGGTTCCGATGACAGAATACTTGGCAAATCAATCGGACTTTTTGAAACTTACGTCAATGGCGCATGGGCACAGGTGCGAGGAATCGAGGCGACATTTGGCACGAAATTTCGCTATATTAACCTAAGAGCGAATTACACACTTTCTTTTCTAACGAGCGGAGTTTATCATGTGTATCACGCTTTTCAGTACTATCCTGATAAGAATACTTTTTCCGGTGCAGACAATAACGATAACGGCACAAACGGTGTCGATGATGATGCGTGGAATCCGCATAACTCCGCATTTCTGAAATTATCATTGATGACACCGAAAAATTTCGGTCCGGTTATTCTCAGTTTTTACCCTTTTGAAAATCTGACACTTCATACCTCAACGACCTGGGCACAGGGAAGTCGATTTACTTATTACGCTCCTGGCACCCCCGATCGACTACGAGTTCCGAATAACAGAAGATGGAAAGACAGATGGAACACTAATATGAATATTACAAAAGAAATTGAACTCTCGCAGTCGATTACATTCAACTTGTCGGTACAGGTGAAAAATTTATTCAATCAAAAACATTTGCGGTTACCTGGCAGCAGCGATCGAAGCAACGACCGGATCCGATATTTTGAAGAGGGCAAATTACCTGTGCATGATATTACATTAGAACCACTTGAGTGGAATTGGTATTATAACAGACCGCGGGAAATTTACGTGGGGATGGGACTTGAATTTTGAGAAATTGTTAAAATTCATGATTTTCAATTAATTCCGTAAATTAATTTTGTGGAGAATGCACATGACAAAATATAGCAGAATAATAGTTGGCATTATATTATCAACAGCAATGATAAGCCAGACAGTGAAGGCACAGGAAGCGGTTGCTAAAAAAAGCCTGACACGAGGAAAGATGTGGATTTGCTGTCTGCCGAATGGTTCGCTGGAAAGGGACGTAACCACAATGCACAACTGGTTGACTAACTATCCCGGTCATTACGAAGCAGATAATCCAATAGCCGGTGGCTGGGACGGCACGCGTATTTTCAATGTCGCTCAATTAGAGGGAGAAAACGTCGGATGGCAGTATCGTAATTTTCTCACCCACAATCATGTTTATGCGGTCGAACAAACAAAACTCATAAAAAATTATAATCTTCCAAATCCGAATCTGCCAGAAGAATATATCGAAGGTGTAATTGGTTCTTTCAAAAATGACCGGCTGGGAAACAGGCACATGGCTTATGAGATCGAAGCGAAAACAATGGTATGGAGTCTACCAAGATACGATGATTTTGTTATCATTGAATGTAAATTAACGAACACGGATGATGTTGCTTTTGAAAATTTTTATTATTCAAGAATGTTAAATCCTACCGGACCGGACAATCCTTTGAGTGCGACTTATGATGTTGAATATATGTGGGACGATGAAATTAGCGATGATGTCGGATTTATTTTTTATGATGATACTTCCTTGCCTCCGGAGACAAAAGGAGATTCGTCGATATATTCAATTTTCCCCGGTAATATTACCGGGGACAGAGGAGATCCGGGAAATATAGAAATGGAGAATTCACGAGATATGAAGCTTTACAGTCCGGCATTATATGCGTTCACTTTTTATAAAGATCGACTGACACCAAATAAAAATGGTGAAAGAAAGGTGTGGCGAAATATTTTCTCACGTTCATCGGATGCACCACTGGCTGATCGATATCCCGGTCATGAGTCTCTGGCAACCTATTCCGGCTTAACGAATATTTTAAAAGACGAGCAACCGGAAATGGGATGGCGGGAAGCACATGCGCTTCATAAAGAAGGGGATATCGCCGGCAGCTTATGGGAGCGATCTCCCAGATATGTCTACACAATCGGACCATACGATATTGCGCCCGGAGAATCCATCGAATGGATCGAAATTTTTGTGGCAGGACAGATGGACAGGAATATTTCAATTTTGGGTGATACAACGGCGACACTTCACTTTGTAGCGGATGGGCTTGTTAATCTAAAGGAAAACTGGAACGCAGTCGAGGAACTGATCCGAAATAATTATGCAATTACGAAGGACATTCCGCCGCCAACACCAGCGACAACTCCACTGCGCATGGGAGAAATTGAAATTGTCGCTGAACCGGCATCAGCGAAAATTAATGATGAACTAAAAGCCGGCGTAAATTTAATCTGGGAACCCGTTCATATCGGTTATCGCGATCCCCTTACCGGAGATGAAGATTTCGCCGGTTATCGCGTCTACCGTTCCAATATTTCCATTGAAGGACCCTGGCAACTTGTGAACACAATTCCGATCGAAGAAATCGATAATTATCTGCAAGATGGCATGGTTAACTTTTTTCAGGAAACTAAAATCAGCATTCCATACCGCTATTGCATTACCAGTTTTGACAATGATGGAAATGAGAGTGCAAAAACGGCATTTAATCTGGATCCGGTGGCGGCACGTGCTTTTGCAACCAACGACCTGGATCAGGTACGTGTTGTCCCAAATCCCTTCCGGCAGGAAAGCGGATTTCGAAAAGGAAGCGGCGAATCAAAACGACTTGCATTTATTAACATCCCTGAAAAATGCATTATTCGAATTTACACAGTTGCGTTAGATCTCGTTCGAACAATTAGCCATGAAAGCGGTGGCGAGACTACCTGGGGATCAAATAATGACAAATATAAAGATTATCTGCTAACTGATTTTGCAATGAACGTCAGTCCGGGAATATACATCTACCACATCGAATCACGGGTAGAAGGACATGAAGGAGACAGCAAAGTCGGTAAAATTTTCATTATAAAATAATCCCGGGAATGAAATTAAAAAGTGACGCGGAGGATCAAAATGAATCAAATCATATATAGAATTTTCTTTGGACTATTCGTGATGCTACTGTCCCGTGCTGCCTTCGGACAAGTGGATTATAATGATATCGATTGGGGTGTGCATCCGATGGAATATAGCAGTGTGGGGACAGTCGGCTGGCAATTTCTGAAACTTCCGACAAACGCACGTCATGCAGCAATGGGAGGAGTCAATTCGTCTGTCAGTCATGGAGATGCAACTTCGGCGCTAACAAATCCGGCATCAATTACGGATGTTCAGAATATGGATTTCTCGTTCGGGCACATGAAATGGGTTGCGGACATTAATTATCAGTCATTCGCAGCAGTTAAAAATTTCAATGAATGGGGTGCGTTCGGAATTAGCTTGATCTATGTTGATTATGGCAGCGAGATTCGAACTGAGTATCAGGAAGAACTATCGGGCTCTGTTGCAGAGTACTCTCCTGTTTTTGACGGATTGGGAACGTTTAGTGCATACGATATGGCTGTCGGAATTTCCTATGCCCGCCAGATCACAAATAAATTACAGGTGGGAGGAAATGTGAAATATATGCGGGAACAAATCGATGATGCGAAGACCAGTGTGTGGTCGCTGGATATCGGAACCGTTTTCTACACCGGTTTTAAATCATTACGCATTTCCATGTTGGGAAAACACTTCGGACCGGATGCCGAATTCCGTCAGTACTCGGATCGAATCGAAAAAGTACCTTTTCGCATGAAAATGCCAATGCAGCTATCACTTGGCGCTGCAATGGATTTGCTACAGACAAGCAGCGAAAATGCGAG
>WJJN01000575.1 GCA_014729735.1 Candidatus Zhuqueibacterota bacterium | reverse complement strand
GGAGCCTAACTTTTCATGCTCGATTTCCTGGATCATTTCTTCTGTAACACCCGTGGGATATTTTCCTGAGAAACAAGCATAACAGCACGGAAGATCTGCATACAACTCCCGCAAATCCTCCAGATTCTGATAAATCACTGCATCCGCTTCGATGTAGCGGGCGATTTCGTCGGGTTCATAATGCGCGGCAATTATTTCCTCTTTTATCGAGAAATCGATACCGTAAATACAAGGAAATTTAATAGGCGGAGCTGCGGAGACGAAATAGATCTTCTTGGCACCGTTTTGCCGCAGCATGCGCACCAGATTTTTGGATGTTGTGCCGCGCACGATAGAATCGTCCACTACTGCAATTTTCTTGCCTTTAATCACATCCCGCATTGGATTCAACTTCTGGCGCACCATGATTTCGCGCTCCTTCTGGTTCGGCGTGATGAAGCTTCTGCCGATATGATTGTTCTTTGCCAATCCCCGGCGATACGGGATGCCCAGTTCTTCCGCCATACTCGATGCAAAGAAATAGGCAGAGCTCGGTACGTCGATAATGATATCCGGTTCCAGACCGGTTTTCCGCATCGTCTCTGCAAGCTTTTTGCCCATCCGCACACGTTCCGAAGCCACGAGCCGGTTATGAATGATTGAATCTTCCCGCGCAAAATAGATATATTCAAAAATGCAAAACGCCTGCCTGTCTATCTTACAAACTCGTGAATGCACCTGGCGCTGCTTATCGATGTATACAGCCTCCCCGGGTTTCAAATCTTTGATAATCTGATAGCCAAGATAATCGAGGCAGGTCGATTCGGAAGCAAATACATAGTCGATTCCCTTGTCCGTATACTTTCTGCCCAACACAATTGGTCGAATGCCATAAGGATCGGTGAACGCCAAAAAGCCGCGATTCGCGATAATCGTAATCGCTGAGAAAGCACCCTTCACCCTGTTTTGCACCGCTTCTACCGTATCGAAGATATCATCCACTGTCAAATTTTCCAAATCCTTTTGCTCCAGCTCCGAGGCGAAGCTATATAAAATAAGTGCAACATCATTGGATGTTTCGAGCAGCCGGTGGTGATCTTCGTAGAGTGATTTTCGCAATTGCACGAAATTAATCACATTTCCATTGTGCACCATCGCCAGACCAAACGGATAATTCACTGCGTAAGGCTGTGCATCCAGCAGATCGGTAGATCCCATTGTTGCATAGCGTACGTGTCCAATTCCACAATTGCCGGTTAAGCGCTCCAGGTTTTTATCTTTAAATACCGTGTTGACATGCCCCAATCCTTTTTTCGTCCGGAAATTTCCATCTAATGTTATAATTCCGGCAGAATCCTGCCCCCGATGCTGAAGCGCTGCCAGCCCATATATCAAATCAGATGCCACGTCATCATGACCGTAAACACCCAGTATTCCACACATTATATTTTACTCCTGATTATTTGCATTTAAAAACATCTTCTAAAACTTTGCTATAAAATTTATGTTCCACTTTCAATCCCCTTTTTTCAACTTCTTCCAGCGAGTTAGCGCCAGTCAAATCTACCTTTTGCTGAGCGATAACGGGTCCCGTATCCACGCCTTCGTCTACAAAGTGCACCGTTATTTTTGTTTCACTCATTCCCTTTTCAAACGCCCACTTATATGCTTCCACGCCCTGAAATTCCGCAGTATCGGCAGGATGAATATTTATGATTCTATTCGGATATGTTCTGACAAAAACCGGTGAAAGAATTCGCATGAAACCTGCGAGCACGATATAATCGAGTTGATACGGCTGTAGTAATTTTACTAATTCCCTGTCAAAATCCTCCCGCTTTTTCCCGCGGGATTCGATACATGCAATCTCGATCCCGTGCTGCCTGGCAATTTCAAGTCCGCGGGCGTCTTTTTTGTTGGAAAATACCAAAACGATTTCACAGCAATCCTTCAGGCGACCGGACTCGGCATTTTCGATGATCGCTTCCATATTGCTGCCACGACCCGAAATAAATATCGCAATTCGTTTTTTCATGACGATAATCCCTTCATACCAATATCAGTGCGATTATATTTATTTTTGAAAAGAATTTTTTGGCACTCGGAGTAAGTCCGCTGAATCGCTGTTTTCAGATCATCTGCTCTGCGGACGACATTCAGCACTCTGCCGCCGGATGTCACGATTTTTCCATTATCGCGCTTTGTTCCTGCATGAAACAACATGGTTTCGGAAGAAAGCTTATCCAATCCGCTGATTTCAAATCCCTTTTCGTACTTATTAGGATATCCACCTGAAGCCAGCACCACATCGACGAAATAGCCGTCATGAAATTGCATTTCGAAATCTGCCAGAGTGCCATCCATACAGGATTTGATCAGCGTCAGGAAATTGCTTTTAAGCGCCGGTAAAATGACCTCTGTTTCCGGATCACCCAAACGAACGTTGTATTCCAGCACTTTCGGACCGTCATCCGTGATCATCAATCCGAAATAAATCACTCCTTTAAAATTCAATCGTTCCTGTTGGATCCCTCGCAAAGTAGGTTGCACGACTTCTGCATCGATCTGTTTCAGCAGCTTATCATCGCAGAAAGGAACCGGGCAGTACGCGCCCATGCCGCCGGTATTCGGACCTTCGTCGCCATCGTAAATCGGCTTGTGATCCTGCGACGGCAGCAACATTTTGATAGACCTGCCATCCGTAAATCCGATGATAGAAATTTCCAGCCCGGTCATTTTTTCCTCAACTAAAACCGGTGAGTCGGCGCCGTATTCGCGTTTCAATTGTTTCAGATTTTCCCGCGCATTCTCGACAGAAGAGCAGACGAACACGCCCTTTCCCGCTGCAAGTCCATCGTACTTGAAAACTAATTCCCCATTCATTTCCTTGATCAGGGAATCCGGGACGTCCCCATTTTCGAAAATATGCGCATCCGAAGTTGCCACGCCATATTTCTGCATAAATTTCTTGGAATAAATTTTCGATCCCTCTAATTGCGCGGCTTGTGTATCCGGTCCGAATACCTGAACATTAGTGTCCTTAAAATAATCAACAATTCCCTCCACCAGCGGGACTTCCGGTCCCACCAGGATCAGATCGATCTTCTTTTCTTTGCAAAAAAACTTGATGCGTTCGAAATTTGTCACGGAAATATTAACGTTATTTTGCGTTCCGCCGTTTCCGGGGATCACGTAAATATTTTCCGGCTGTGTATGTTGCGACAGCTTCCAGGCAATCGTGTGCTCCCTTCCACCGGAACCAATCACAGCGATTTTCATGATATATCTCCTTTTAATAATTCACTTCTTGCATCTTCGAGGACAAAGCTGCAAATCTCGTCCGCCAGTCCAATGTACTTAGACGGTTGCAGTTCGCGAATGCGTTGTTTCACCTCGTCCCTGATATCCAGTTGATCCACAAATGCATCGATATCCTGTCGAGTGATTTTGCGTCCCCGTGTGAAATCTTTCAGCAGCGTATACGGATCATCGATTCCCTCGACCTTCAATATTGTTTGAATTGGCTCTGCCAGCAACTCGGGGCTGTCCTCGAGGTCTGCCAGACATTTCGCTTCATTCACTCTCACTTTTTTCAATCCTTTGATCGACTCCGAAAATGCGAGATAGGAATGCGCCAGCGCCACGCCAATGTTCCGTGTGACGGTGCTGTCCGAAAGATCCCGCTGCATCCGGGAATGACCAAGCTTGCTGATCAGCATATCAAGCAGCGCATTGGAAATCTCCAGATTCCCCTCGCTGTTCTCGAAATTGATCGGATTCACTTTGTGCGGCATGGTGGACGATCCCACTGATTCCGAATCAGACTCCACTGTAAAATAACCCAGCGTCATATACAGCCACATATCCCGGTCCAGATCCAGGATAATATTGTTCAACCGTTTGACAATGGCGAAGAATTCCGCCCAGGTGTCATGATCTTCGATCTGCGTCGTGGCTATATTCGGGATCAATCCCAGCCGTTCCAGAAAATTGCATGAAAAATAGAGCCAGTCGAAATCGGGTATTGCCGCCGCCAGTGCCGAAAAAGTGCCGGTCGCGCCATTCAGTTTTCCCATGAACTGCAATTGCTTCAATTTTTTGAATTGCCGGATCAACCGCGCCACAAAAACGGCAATTTCTTTCCCGACGGTGGATGGCGATGCCTTCTGCCCGTGCGTGCGGCACGGAAACGGCACCTGCATCCAGTTTTCGATTATTTGCGTAAGTTCCCGCAATATATCCTCGATCTGCGGGATCTGCTCGTTTTCCACATAATCTTTCAGCAGCATGGTGTAAGAGAGGTTATTCACATCTTCCGAAGTCAATCCAAAATGGATCATGTTATTGTTCGTCAATTGAATTTTCTGGCGCAGATAGACCTCGCACGCCTTCACATCGTGATTCAGCGTGCTCTCAATTTTCTTGATCCCGTCGTAATCTTCCCGCGAAAAATTATGCTTCGTAATGTGAATGCGCTCCAGCTCCTGCTCGGTCAACTTGGGGAATTTGCCGGTTCGATCCAACGCTTCTATATATTGCAGCTCCACCATACAGCGCATGCGCATCAATGCAAATTCGGAAAAATAATCTCCAAGATGTTTTAATTTACCTTCATACCTGCCGTCGAGTGGCGAGATTGCCCGTTCCATGTTTACATCCCCCTGATTTTTTTATCATCCTCGCGTAATTTACTTTTAACTTCCTGCACTTCTTTTCTGAAAGTATCCCGCAGCCGTTGCACGTTCAGACTACGAAGCGCAACCAGAGCCGCGGATTCCGGCTTGACCACGGTTGCCGCCGGTGTTTTGGACGGCATCATCAGCGATGAATTGACATTCACCATAATGTCGGTTTGATCCTTAAACGGCGGACAGTTGATCACCGGAAGCGATAAATTAGCGCCAAGCGCACCGCCGAGCCCGTTGGAAAGTCCTGCCACAGCGATGACTGCACCCGGCTCCACGGAATTATCATATTCAGCCATATTTGCAATAATATCCTCGCCATTCTTGTGCGCCGACATCACCCGCATTTCGGAAAAAATATCATACTTTTCAACGACCTTCTTCATTTTCTCACAATGCTCCACATCTGCCGAAGACCCCATCACTATCACGACATAACCTTCTTTCATCAATTCCCTTCTGACAAGATTTTGATAGATGCGATTCTTGACATTGGAAATATCGAATGACGGCGCTTCGCCGGTGATCATCTCGAATATCTGATTATACCGGGTCGCTGCTTCATGAACGATCTCCTGCGGCAGCTCGTCCCGGTAATGGTCATTAACTTTATTTTGCAATAGATACGCCCGCACGACCTCTTTATCCATCTGGATGGCGTTTTCCGGATCTTTATTGTAATTATCCGCCATCCAGAAACGGGAGGAATCCGGTGTATGAATTTCGTCTATAAGCACCAGTTTATCATCGACCAATCCGAATTCGTATTTCGTGTCAACGAGAATTAAATTCCGCTTTTCAAGATATTCTTCCGCGCGTTTGAAAAGTTGCAGGGAAATCGATTCCATTTGTTCGTAAATATCCGCATCGACCCAGCCTTGATCAATTATTTCTTTGGGACTGATTTCACGGTCCGACTCTTCTTTTGTGGTCGGGGTGAGCAGCAGTTCCGGGAACCGGCGGTGCTTTTTTAAATTATCCCCGACTTTGATGCCGGAAAATTCCCGCTTTCCCTTGCTGTAATTCCGCCACATCGAGCCGGTCAGATACGCCCGCACGATCATCTCGATGCGGATCGGCGTCGCCTCCCGCACCAGCGAAATATTTGGATCGATCACCTCGATCAGATGATTGTCGATAATATCCCGCGTTTTCTCGAACCAAAAACTGGCGATGCCGTTTAAAACCGCGCCTTTTCCCGGGATCGGTGTTTTCAATACCTGATCGAAGGCTGACACGCGGTCTGTCGCTACGATCATTCTCGTATTCGGATCGATGCGAAAACTCTCCCGGACTTTGCCGGAATGAATTTTTTTTATTTGCGGTGTAGTCAAATTTTCAATGTAATTCATAACTGCCTCTTTCTTTATGTGAAACAATGTCATTTTTGGGTGTCATTCCTGCGAATGCAGAAATCCCCAGACTTTTTAATAAATGGGAGATTTCGGGACAAGCCTGGAATGACATTTTAAAAGTTTACCAACGATAAAATTCAATCGTCCCTGACGGGACAAATCTCATTAATTTGACGGGCTTGCAGGTTTCCGAAGTCTTTGAGCCTTCGGAAATCTCGAACTTACTCAGTCCCGGAGCGACGTCTGAAAAACTTTATTAAATCATTTTTGGGTGTCATTCCTGCGAATGCAGGAATCCCCAGACTTTTAATAAACCGGAGATTCCGGGACAAGCCCGGAATGACATTTTATAAGTTTACCAGCGACTAAATTCAGTTATCCCTGAAAGGGCATTCCTCTGTGTCTCGGTGGTGAAAACATCTCAATGCTTAAAATGCCGCACTCCTGTAAACACCATCGCAATCCCTGTTTCGTTGCATCTGCGAATGACGGCTTTATCCCGCATCG
>WJJN01000574.1 GCA_014729735.1 Candidatus Zhuqueibacterota bacterium | reverse complement strand
AGCGTGCCTCCCAGCCATCGTTCATTCACAAAAAACATATTACAGCGTTCTGCTTCCGCCTTTATGATTTCTTTTGCCTGTTTTTTGGTACCGACAAATAAAATCTTCTCACCTGATTTCACTACCCGTTTCACTTCTTCGTTTGCTCTCTGAAGATGTTCTAATGTCTTCTTTAGATCAATAATATAAATGCCGTTTTTCTCCATAAAAATGTACTTTTTCATCTTCGGATTCCAACGGCGGGTTAAATGACCGAAATGAGTGCCTGCTAACAACAAATCCTGAATACTGATTTTCTTACTCATATATTGCTCCTTTGATTTTGGGGTTATACCTCCACCCTTTTTCTATCTGAACCGGACTTTCTTATCCCGGCACCCCACAGAACCAAGGGTGTGCGTATTTAGAAAACTAACGTTTCGAGAACTGGTAACGTTTTCGTGCACCAGCCATACCATATTTTTTCCGTTCTTTTTCCCGCGGATCACGGGTTAAAAAGCCGTGGGATCTGAGTGCAGATTTCAATTCGTCATCATATTTCAACAAAGCGCGGGAAATTCCAAGTCGAACAGCTCCTGCCTGCCCCGAAAGTCCGCCACCATGAACCCGCGCAAAAATATCAAATTTTCCCAGCGATTCGGTGACTTCCAGCGGCTGTTCAATGATCATTTTAAGTGTTTCTCTTTTAAAATAATCAATCAGCGATTTTTTATTCACTTCGATTTTCCCGGAACCAGGCATGATGCGAATCCTGGCTATCGAATTTTTTCGTCTTCCTGTCGCATTAAAAGTTTTCATAATTAATCCTCTAAGCTATCTCCAATTTTTCCGGTTTTTGAGAGCCGTGCGGATGCTGTTCGCCGGAATATATTTTCAGTTTTTTGAACATCTTCCGTCCCAGGCGATTATGCGGCAGCATCCCTTTAATAGCATGTTCCAGAACCCATTCCGGTTTTTCATGCATCAAAAGTCCAAGTGTCTTCGATCTTAATCCGCTGGGATATCCCGAATGGCGATAATATCTCTTCTGATCGGGTTTACGACCGGTCACACGGACTTTATCCGCATTAATGATAATCACGTGATCTCCGACATCCAGATGGGGGGTGTACATTGGTTTGTGTTTTCCTCGCAATATCTGAGCGACCTTGCTTGCAATTCGTCCCAAAATTTCGCCGTTGGCATCCACAACATACCATTTTCTCTCGATGTCTTGTTGTTTTGGTGTTATTGTTTTCAATTTAATTCCCTCTCTTTTCAGATCAGATTAAAGCTTTGAATTTAAATCTTTAAAGATAGTAATTTCTATTTAAAGAATCAAGCATTTTTTTCGGATTCTGAGTTTAACATAAAATAACTATTATTCATAACGCCGTAAGATTTGCCTGTCAATTGAAAACCATCAAATGGCGTATTTCGGGATCTCGATTTGAATTTGTTTTTATCCACACTCCACGGCTCATTTAAATCTATAATCGTCAGGTTTGCCAATCTGTTCTCAGCAATATGCGGAACTTCCAGTCCTAATATTTTATATGGATTTACAGCTACTTTTTCCAGTACTTCATAAACGGAAAAATTATGTTTTTCGATCAGCTCCGTGATCATCAATCCAATTGCCGTTTCAAGTCCGATAATTCCGAACGGCGCATCAATATATTCCAGTTCCTTCTCCTCCACGGAATGTGGCGCATGATCCGTGGCTATCGCATCGATGCTGCCGTCTTTCAACCCGGCAACAATGGCATCGATATCTTTCTGTGTGCACAGTGGCGGATTCATTTTCGTGTTTGTATCATAAAATTCCACCGCTTTGTCGGTCAATGTAAAATGATGTGGAGTCGCCTCACAAGTTACCTTGATTCCCTGCTCCTTTGCACGACGGATTATTTCCACCGATCCGGCTGTGGAAATATGCGCCAGATGCATTTTGCCTTCCGTATAATCCACCAATTTCACATTTCGGGCAACGACGATCTGTTCCGAAATCACCGGAATTCCCGGTAGTCCAAGTCGTGATGACATGAATCCTTCGTTCATTACTCCGCCTTTTGCCAGCGCCGCGTCCTCGCAATGTTCGATAATCGGTACATCGAACATTTTGGCGTATTCCAGTGCACGCCGCATGACCTGCGAATTCATCACTGATTTGCCGTCATCGGAAAATGCCACTGCACCGGCATCCACCAGATCGGCTATTTCCACCAGTTTTTCACCTTTTTGTTCCAGCGTAATCGCCGCAATGGGATATGCATCGACGAGATGATCTTCAAATTTGTCTTTGATAAACTCGACAATCTCCCGGTTATCGGTTACCGGGTCAGTATTCGGCATCGTGCAAACACCGGTAAACCCGCCAGCCATTGCCGAAGCAGCACCGGTCATCAGTGTTTCCTCGTCTTCCCTGCCTGGCTCTCTGAAATGGACGTGCATATCCAGAAATCCGGGCACGATTACTTTATCTTCGATATCGATCACATTGCCTTCAAAACTCCCGGATAAATTTTTACCCAGTTCCCGAATTTTTCCATTCTTGATGATTAAATCCAGTTTCGTTTGTTCTTTTTTTGCAATATCAATAACCCATCCTCCCTTTAGCAGTAATGCTCTGCTTTTATTGAAACCGGATTTTGTATCGGAGAAATAGCTTTTTTTCAACTTTCCATTCATCAGCCTATTATTCTCCACTTAATAAATATAATACAGCCATTCTGACGGCGACTCCGTTTGTCACCTGATTCAAAATAACAGAGTAATTACTATCCGCCAGTGTACTTTCGATTTCGATGCCGCGATTAATCGGACCGGGGTGCATGATCGTGATCTCTTTCTTGCTGCGGTCCAATCTCTCTCTTGTAATGCCAAAATAATTGTGATACTCTCTGAGGGAGGGGAAAAAGTTTGCCTGTTGCCGTTCCATCTGGATACGAAGTAGCATGATTACATCTGCCCATTGAATCGCATCATCAACATCGTACATCAGCTTCACGTCCCAATTGTGTGCCTGATACGGGATCAATGGGCTTGGCGCACAAAATGCGACTTTTGCTCCCATGGT
>WJJN01000573.1 GCA_014729735.1 Candidatus Zhuqueibacterota bacterium | reverse complement strand
GCGGTTTTCATTTCTTTCTCCAGGCGGTCGGCTAACTCTTCTTTTTCCAGCAAAGATAATTTTTCCAGGTCCTTCCGGCGAGATCCCTTTTTTGTTCCCCATTTCTCGATTTTTTCGTCTGCAACCCTTGTACTGCTCATCACTTCCTGGATCGATTTGTAGATCGTTTGCGGCGTGATATTATGTTTTTCATTATATTTCTGCTGAATGATCCGCCGTCGATTGGTTTCATCGATTGTTTTCTTCATGGAATTGGTGACGGTATCTGCATAGAAAATGACTTTGCCGCCGACATTTCTCGCCGCTCGCCCGGCGATCTGCATCAGCGAGACTTCCGAGCGAAGGAAGCCTTCTTTATCTGCATCGAGGATTGCCACCAGCGAAACCTCCGGCAGATCGATCCCTTCCCGCAGCAGATTGATACCGACCAGCACATCGAACTCGGCGAGCCGTAAATCGCGCAGAATTTCCACTCTGTCAAGCGCATTGATCTCGGAATGCAAATAGCGAACTTTGATGCCGATGTCGGAAAGATAATCCGTTAAATCTTCGGACATGCGTTTAGTAAGTGTCAGTGCCAGTGTTCTCTCGTTTTTTTCAATCTGCTTTTTTATTTCTCCGATCAGATCATCGATCTGTCCCTTAATTGGGCGAACCTCGATTTCCGGGTCCATCAAACCGGTGGGACGGATGATCTGCTCTACCACAACACCGCCACTCTTTTCCAACTCGAATTCTCCCGGAGTCGCAGAAACAAACACCACCTGATCCAGCATTTCTTCAAATTCATTAAAATTCATCGGGCGATTATCCAGTGCGGAGGGCAGCCTGAAGCCATGCTCCACCAACGTTTCCTTGCGCGAGCGGTCGCCATGATACATGCCCCGCACCTGCGGCAGGGTTACATGCGACTCATCAATGAACATCAAAAAATCTTTTGGGAAAAAGTCCAGCAGGGTATACGGTCGTTCTCCGGGATCCCTTCCGGTGAGATGTCGGGAATAATTTTCAATTCCCGAACAAAAACCGATTTCCTGCATCATTTCGAGATCGTAATTGGTACGCATTTCGAGGCGTTGTGCTTCGAGCAGTTTATTATTCGTCCGGAAATAATTCAACCGCTCGTCCAGTTCGATTTTTATAGTCTTTATCGCATCCTGCATGCGCTCGTGGGTCGTTACGTAATGTTTAGCAGGATAGATTGCGACTGTATTTTTACGATCCTTGATCTCGCCGGTCAGCGTATCGACAATGGAAATATTTTCGATCTCATTTCCGAACATTTCGATGCGTACAGCTTCTTCTTCGTACGCAGGAATGATTTCAATGACATCCCCACGGACGCGAAATGTGCCTCGTGTAAATTCAAAATCATTTCTGAAATATTGAATATCGATTAATTTTTGCAGAATATGATTTCTTTCAATGATCTGACCTTTTTTAAGGATCAATAACATCTGCCTGTAATCCTCCGGCGATCCCAATCCGTAAATGCAGGAGACCGATGCGACAATAATTACATCGTCCCTTTCCAACAACGCACTGGTAGCTTTCAGACGCAGCCGGTCGATCTCATCATTGATTGATGTATCTTTTTCGATGTATGTATCTGTCGTTGGAACATACGCTTCCGGTTGGTAGTAGTCATAATAGCTGATGAAATACTCCACAGCATTATTGGGAAAAAAGCTTTTAAACTCTCCGAAAAGCTGTGCTGCCAGTGTTTTATTATGCGAAAGAATGAGCGCCGGTCTGCCAATATTTGCAATCAAATGTGCCATTGTAAATGTTTTGCCGCTACCGGTGACTCCAAGCAGCGTTTGAAATTTATCACCTCGTATCACACCATTTGTTAGCTCTTCGATTGCGCGCGGTTGATCTCCCTGAGGTTTATAGTCGGATATTATTTCAAAAGTTGCCATTTGTTTTAGTGCTTATAAATATTTAATTTTTTGTAATCTTATATAATTAACGATCAATGTAAATATAACATAGTTATGACAAAATGTCAAGGTTAAAGTTTAAAAACATCTTGCATTTTTTTAATTATATCACTATATTTACAATTTATATAATTAAGATGTTAGTTATCCTAAAGCTTGTGAGGAGATTTTAGATTATGGCAGTAATGAACAAAATGCGTGCAAACATGCATATCATCCTGTTCTTTCTACTTGTCATGTTTGTAGCCAGTATGACAATTGGTGGACTTGTTGGTGGCGCGAATATTATGGATATTCTTTCGGGTAGAAAGCCGGATACGATTCTTGTTGTGAATGGAGAGGAAGTATCGTATGAGCAATTTTCGCGGGCATACAACGGAGAGCTGGAGGCATACCGCCAGCGAAACAACAAGGAACCCGAAGGATACCAAGTACAGCAAATAGAAAACCAGGTGTGGGAATCACTGATTCAGGATATTTTAAAACGTCAGATGATCGAAGAACTTGGACTTTCTGCAACGACTGAGGAGATCAGGTATTATCTATTCACAAATCCGCATCCTTATTTGCGGATGAATCCCAATTTCCAGAATGAAAACAATGAATTCGATCCGCAGAAATTGCAGGCAGCGTTAGCCAGTCCCGGCAACGATCAGTTTTGGAAATTTGTCGAAGATTATCTGCGCATTCTCATTCCAATGGAAAAGCTGGAAAACGAAGTTCTTTCCACTGTGCGGTTGACAGAGGCAGAGCTGAAACAGGAATATATCCGCCGCAATCAGAAAATGAAAGTCAGTTATATCTCTTTCGATCCGAATGAATACATCATTCCGGATGACCAGATTACGGAAAAGGATGTAGAAGAATATTACAAAGAGCATATCGAAGAATACAAGGAAGTCGAAAAGCGGAAGATCCGGTACGTTCTTTTTCCGACAACGCCATCTTCACAGGATAGTGCAGAGGTTGAAGAATTCGCTCGAACTATGCTGGATAGTGCCCGTGCGGGTGCTGATTTTGCGGAGTTAGCCATAACCTATTCCGATGATTTGGGCTCGGCTGAAAATGGCGGTGATCTCGGTTATTTTGGCAAAGGAGCGATGGTAAAACCCTTTGAAGAAGCTGCTTTTGCCGCGGAAGCAGGAGAAGTCGTCGGTCCGGTGAAATCGAACTTTGGTATTCACATTATCAAAGTCGAAGATAAAAGAACAGAGAACGGCGAAGAACAGGTTAAGGCACGGCACATTTTGCTGAAGTATAAAGCATCGCGGCGGACGCAGGAAGAGGCGAAGCAAAATGCCGATTATTTTGCTGAAAATGTCGATGAAGAGGGATTTGATGCACTCGCGGAGGTGGAGAATCTGAAAATCGATACCACAGATTACTTTACGGATACCGGTTTCATTCCGGGCATCGGTATGAATAAGCGAATCTCAATGAGTGCATTCAATACAGGAGAAGGAAATACAAGCCGAGTCTATTTAGTGGATGACAAAGGCTATCTTGTGTATCAATTGATCGATATCCAGGAGGAGGGTACGAAACCACTTGAGGAAGTGAAACAAATCATTACCAGTAGAGTTCGCCGGGAGAAACAATTCGAAAAAGCAAAGCAGGTTGCAACGGCGATCCGTGAACGGATTCAGATGCCGGAAGATATGGAACGGGTGGCTGCAAGCGATTCACTGGAAATTAAGACAACGGACTTTTTCAGTCTGGACGGAAGCATTCCGGGAATCGGCAGGGATGTGAATTTCAACGGTACGGCTTTTTCATTATCTGAAAAAGAAGTATCTGCTCCGGTCGAAGGGGCTGCCGGATATTACATCATTCGGCTGGAAGAAAAGCAAGAGTTCGATGAGAGCGATTTTAATCTTGCAAAAGATAATTTGCGCCAACAGAAGTTGGATGAAAAACGACGAGCCGTTTACACAGCATGGATCAGCTCGATGAAGGAGCAGGCTGATATTAAAGATTATCGCTATATGTTCTATTAAAAGGAGAACAGCCCATTCATGAAAAAAATCAAAGTTGTATTGAATCCTGTGGCTGGGCGGGGATATAGTGCTAAAGCTGAAACAGATATTTGTCGTTTCTTTGAAGAAGAAAAGGTCGAGTTTGAATTGCAGCGAACCGAAAGAACATGGCACGCTGCGGAAATTGCAGAAGAAGCAGTGACAAACGGTTTTGATACCGTTGTTGCTGCTGGGGGAGATGGCACCACTAATGAAGTCATCAACGGATTGATGGCTGCAAAAAATAACGGACATCCTGGTGGCATGTTGGCACTGCTGGCGACCGGCTCGGGCAGTGATTTTACTTTCAATGTGGGAATGCCTTCGGATTTGCAGGAAGCCTGCCGAAGAATAGCCAAAGGACAGGCAAAAGTCGTCGATCTGGGCAAATTAACGCTCGATGATCAGCCGCCCCGATATTTCGATAATCAAATGGGCATAGGCTTCGATGGCGTTGTAACTGTGGAAGCCCGCAAGTTCAAACGGCTTCGTGGCATGGCGCTCTATTTGCCGGTAGTGTTGAAATCAATTTTTGTCTCAAATAAAGCAACGCGCGTCACAGTGGATTACGACGGCGAAAAACTGGAGCTTTCGACGATCCAGATTTCAATAGCCAACGGCGCACGCGAGGGAGGTGGCTTTTTCATGACGCCCGGCGCCAAAATAGATGACGGATTGTTTGATATTTGCATCGTAGAAGAAGTGGGAAAATTGGAAATGCTAAAACTCGTTCCTCATTTCATGAAAGGAACACATGTGGAACAAGATTGCACCCGCGTGCTCCAGGCAAAGAAAGTCGTGATTGAATCGGAAGATAATTTGATCGCTCATTTCGACGGCGAGTTATTGTGTACCGAGGGTCATCGGATTGAATGTGAGATTATTCCCCAAAGCCTGCGCGTAATATATTAAATGAATGGCATAGTACAATTAGAGATTTTGAAAAGCCGTGTACCCTGCACGGCTTTCTTATTTACTGTAAGAATCCACACTGCCTCCCTTTCATCAAGAAATTTCGTAAATTGAGACATGCGTCGAGTATGTTCTTCTTGCATTGAACTCAAATGAAATTTAACCAATAATGTTTCCTTTTGTCACTGATATTTCAATAAAAGTTAACGTTTTGTTAACATCTGCTTGATATTTTAGTTTTCAATATTAAGGAGAGAAAATGGGAAAATTATTGATTGAAAATTTTAGTCGATTCGACGATTTTCTATTTCT
>WJJN01000572.1 GCA_014729735.1 Candidatus Zhuqueibacterota bacterium | reverse complement strand
ATATCGATCAATCGATGGGCTTCTTTATAAATGGCATCGGACTTTTCGCCGAGCGCTTCCACCTGCAGAATGGGAACCATCTGCGCCAGCTTCAGGATTGTGGAATCGATATCCGTTATTCCCTGGCGGTGCATGAATGTCGGCGTGGTGGTCAAGCCGGTTAAAAATCCAAGCTGAAATGCGTCTTCAATTTCTCTGAGATCCACTGAATCCAAATACAATTCCATGATTATTCGCTTTCCCTATATTTTAATTCAACGTGATGTAGTTCGATTAATGGCTTTAGAAATTCTTCGAGATCGTCGGTGCATAATTGGCTGGCAGCGTCGCATAGGGCTTTTTCCGGCTCAGGATGCGCCTCGATGAAAATACCGTCAACGCCGGCAGCCACGCCTGCCCGGGAGATTCCCGGCAGGAATTCCCGTGCTCCGCCTTTGGGATCGGCGCTGGGAATGCCGTATTTGCGGATCGAGTGCGTGATATCGAAAATCACGGGGAAACCGGTCTCACTCAAATGATAAAAGCTGCGCGGATCGACGATCAGATCGTTGTACCCAAACGTGTAACCACGCTCAGTCAGCAGGATCTGGTTATTGCCGGAGTCGATCACCTTTTGAACCGGCTTCGCCATATTCTCCGGCGCCAGAAACTGACCGTGTTTTAAATTAATCACTTTGCCAGTTTTCGCAGCTTCCACGACGATGGTGGTTTGCATGCACAAATACGCCGGGATCTGGATCACATCGAGAACATGCGCGACGATGGGAATTTGCTCCGGATAATGCACATCCGAGAGCACAGGGAATCCGAATTCATCTTTTACTTTTGCTAAAATTTTCATGCCTTCGTCGATTCCGGGTCCCATATAATATTGCACCGAGCTGCGGTTATCTTTCTGGAACGATGATTTATAAATTACCGGGATATTCAATTTTTCCGATACTTTTTTCAAATACTCCGCCGTTCTCATCATTGTGTTTTCATCCTCGATCACACAGGGACCGGAGATTAAAAACAGCGGATCGGCGCCGCATTCGATATTTCCTACTTTTACAATGTTTTTACTCATCCTGGAAACATTTCCCTCCTGCTCTTTCCTCGCATCTAACTAAAAATAAATGTGACATCTGTAATCGAAATGTAACATGCAAATACTATATTTTTAGTCTGCCATTTTTAGAATTGCAATATATAAAATAAGGAAGTCAAAGTCAAGATAAAACATGGCAGAACCAGAGTAAGTAAAATATTTTTTGTGTGTCGCTGTTCTTTGAAACAACGTGTGCAGTTCGACAAAATTTTCATATCCGAGATGAGATTATATGCTTTTTTTCAACGGATCAAGAAACAAATACGAGGGATAATCGTTTAATTAATGATTTTTTGTACCTAAATAAATCTCTTGTCCTAAGTCCTTTAAAAATATATAACATCGAGAAAGCAATCATGCAAAAACCGCGTGGAGTTCGAATCGAGGAATGGAAGCGGGCGGTCCTGAAAGTCGGTAGTGCATTGATCACTTCTGAAGGAGTCGGTTGCAGCACAAAACACTTACTTGCAATCGCCAGTTTTATTACGGAAAGCCGCAGCAAGGGCAAAGATATTATCGTCGTTTCTTCGGGTGCAGTTTCTGCCGGATTATCGACTCAGCCGAAGATGATGCGGAAAATCTATCGCTCAATCCCGGAAAAACAGGCATTGGCAGCAATCGGTCAACCTTTGTTGATGGCAAGCTGGAATCGTTTCTTTGATTTCCCTTGTGCCCAACTTTTGCTGACCTATGACGATATACTAAACCGAACGCGTTTTGTCAATGCAAAAAACACCTTGCTTGAATTGTTAAAATTACGTACATTGCCTATCATTAATGAAAATGATACTGTGGCGGTAGACGAGCTGAAGGTTGGAGATAATGACAATCTTGCGGCGCACGTTGCTGTTCTGGCAGAGGCGGATTTATTAATAATCTGCACGGATATCGATGGCTTGTACGATGCTGATCCTCACTTAAATTCTGATGCAAGCCTTATTTCCGAAGTTAAGACCATTGACAACCATGTTTACAGTCTTGCCGGTGGTACACAGAATCCACTTTCAACCGGAGGGATGCGTACCAAAATTGCCGCAGCCGAAAAGGCAACCAGTAAGGGTATCGATACGATTATTCTGAATGGTTCCAGGCATGAATATCTCGATCAGTTGCAAAACGGGAGTGTGCACGGAACGCTTTTTCGCAGAACGCAAAATCCGATTGCCAGCAAGAAACACTGGATGCTACATGTACTGCCGAATCAGGGACAAATTTTCGTTGATGCGGGAGCGGCGCGGGCACTTCGCACAAACAAGGCATCATTGCTACCATCCGGTGTGTTGGATGTCAGTGGAGATTTTTCGCAGGGCGATGCGGTACAGGTTTTTTATCGCAGCAGCGACTCGACCGAGAAAATTGCCAAAGGTATTGCACAATACGGTTCTGATGATATAAAGAAAATCAGAGGCAAACAGTCATATGAGATCGATAAAATACTCGGTTACATCTCCACGAATGCCGTCATTCAGCGCGACGATATGGTGCTGTTGCAATAATTGAGGGAGAAGCAGTTAAAATGACACATGAAAATTTCAAAACAGCAGAATTTGCCAGAGCCACCCGCCAGGCTTCTATTGAACTCGCCCGGTTAAGTACGGAATGGAAAAACCGTGCGTTATTTAAAATGGCGGAATATCTTCTGAAAGATGAAGATAAAATTATTGCCGAAAATGCGAAAGATTTAAAGCAGGCTGAAAAAAACGGATTGTCACCGGCGATGATCGACCGCCTTGTGCTGAATCATGAGCGGCTGGAGAAAATGGCGCATGCTGTACAGGAAATCGCGGCACTGCCTGATCCGGTGGGAAAAGTCAATTCTGTTTGGAAACGACCCAATGGAATCGAGGTGAGTCTGGTTCATATCCCGCTGGGTGTGGTAATGATGATTTACGAATCCCGACCAAATGTAACCTCGGATGCGGCGGCGCTGTGCCTGAAATCCGGTAACGCTGTAATATTGCGCGGGGGGTCGGAGGCATTTCATTCGAATCAGGCGATTGGCGCCGCTTTGCATAAAGCGCTGCAGGAAGAAAAAATACCGTCGGAAGCTATTTCTGTTGTTCCGACGACAGACCGTAAAATAATGGAAGAACTGCTGACGCAGGATGAGCTTATCGATCTTATCATCCCCCGCGGGGGCGAGGGTTTGATACGCTTTGTTGCGAAAAACAGTCGCATACCGGTAATCAAGCATTATAAAGGAGTGTGCCACATGTATGTGGATGCAGATGCGGATGAGGAAGTGGCAATGAATCTGCTGATCGATGGAAAGCTGTCGCGTCCCGGTGTGTGCAATGCGCTGGAAACAATGCTGGTGCATCAGGATGTGGCAGAAACGTTTTTGCCGCAGGCTGGTGAATATCTGCGTGAAAAAGGTGTAGAATTGAGAGGGTGTGAGCGAACCAGAAAAATAGTACCGTATGCCAATGATGCAACCGAGGAAGATTATGAAGCCGAATTCCTTTCGCTGATTTTGACAGTGAAAGTCGTATCCGATTTAGACGAGGCTGTATCTCATATTCACAGATACGGCTCGGATCATACAGAGGTGATTGTGACCAATAATTTGGCGAATACACAGCGTTTTATCAAGGAAATAAATTCTTCGGTCGTGATGGTGAATGCTTCATCCCGGTTTTCAGACGGAGGAGAGTTGGGACTTGGCGCCGAAATCGGGATTTCAACCACAAAGTTGCATGCATACGGTCCGATGGGATTGGAAGCATTGACCACGAAAAAATTCGTTATTATGGGCTCTGGTCAAACACGCCATAATTTACACCTGAATCAATAAATGTCCTTTTATTTAACTCTTAAGTGAATTTTAAAAATGGTGTAAACATATGGAGAACAATGAAAATTCATTTCCTGAAGACTTAGGAAAACCTCTGGGAAGGCAACCGATAGAGAAAAAATGGCTTGATAATCCATTCGTCAAGCTTCTTGCTTTCATGCTGCTACTGTATATGTTCTTTTTAAGCATCGGTTTGATCGGAAGCGCATTTAAATTTTTCGGAAAAGATCTGGCATCTCAACTGATTGCCACGACATCGAATCCGTTTGTTGGATTACTGATCGGTGTTCTGGCAACGAGCCTTATCCAGAGTTCGTCGACGACGACATCTCTTGTGGTTGGACTTGTCGGCGCCGGTGCACTATCTGTTCAAAATGCGATTCCAATTATAATGGGTGCGAATATCGGCACCTCGGTAACGAATACATTAGTGTCCGTAGGGCATTTAACGCGCAAAGAGGAATTTAAGCGAGCGTTTGCCGCATCCACAGTGCATGACTTTTTCAATATCGTTGTCGTTATTATTCTCTTTCCGATCCAGTACTTCACTAATATTCTGGGTCATGTCTCAGAATTTCTATCCAATCAATTTCTGAACATCGGCGGTCTGAAATTCAGCAGCCCGATCAAAATAATTACTGCTCCTGCGCAACATTTTATTGAACATTTAGCCGGTGAATCGGGTATAATCATCTTGATAATAGCTCTGGTGTTGTTATTTACCGCGTTGAAATTTCTTGTTACGACTTTGAAAGCAATTTTTGCCGGTAAGCTGGAATTATTCTTTGATAAATATATTTTTAAAACTCCGATTCGCGGAATAATCTTCGGAATGATTATTACAGCACTGGTTCAAAGCAGTTCCATTACGACTTCGATGGTGGTTCCGCTGGCAGGCGCGGGACTGTTAACTTTGGAACAAATATTTCCATATACACTGGGCGCAAATATCGGCACGACAATTACGGCATTTCTTGCATCACTGGCGACGAATAATGTGCATGCAATCGCTGTTGCATTCGCTCACTTAGCTTTTAATATTTTAGGAGTGGTTTTCGTTTATCCATTGAAAACCATCCCTATTAGCCTGGCACGATTGCTGGCAAAATATTCGCTAAAAAGCAAATTAATTCCATTGCTCTATATTCTAATTGTATTTTTTGGATTGCCCATTACTTTAATATATATAACGAGGTAATTATATGTTTAAAGAATTACAAAAACTTTTTCAACGCAAGGGATTGGTGGAACAAGCCCTCGAAGAATCTTATCAAATGCTCGAAATCGATTGGGATATGTTTAAGGCTGCCAAAAAATCCTTACGGGAAAGTGAATCCGCGGAAGTGGAAATCGATGTGGATGAGACAGACATCCAGATCAATAAATTCGAGAGGGATGTTCGTAAAAAAGTATTAACGCATCTTGCTGTTCACGATGCATCTGACCTGAACATCAGTCTGATTCTGATCAATATTATAAATGACATCGAACGCATTGGTGATTATACGAAAAATATCGTTACTCTGGCGCAGAACCATCCCGGGAAACTGGAGATATCCATAGAAGACTGGGAAAAGGATCTCCAACATATTGAAGAAACTATCAACAACAATTTCGGTGTCCTGATAGAAGCCTTGAAAACTTTTGATTCGGAGAAAGCAAACCAATTGCTGGATGATCTCTGGAAAACCAAAAAAGCGTGCAGCAGATATGTTGCCGCAACAATTGCTAATGATTTGAATATAAAAACTTCTGATGCAGTAGCAGTTGCTTTGTACATGCGCTATTTGAAACGAATCGCATCACATTTGATGAATATTGCCACAAGCATTGTTAACCCGTTCCACAAAATCGGTTATCGTCCGCACAAAGACATGAAAGAAGTTAATTAGGTGCAACAAGATGCAATAACCGAAGGATCGATTAGCAAAAGCGTTTTTACTTTAGCCCTGCCGGCAATGGTGTCCATGGTTTCGATCATGCTTTTTGAGTTCATCGACTTATTATGGATCGGTCGATTGGGACCAAAGGCAGTCGCTGCGTTGGGAGCAGCAAGCTTCGTACTATGGGCTCTTAAATCGCTTGCAAGCTGCGTTGCTGCGGGACTGAATGCATTGATAGCAAGAAACTACGGTGCAAAAAAATTTGCACGAGTGAATATGTGGGCATCACAGGGACTGATGCTCACATTTTTATTTTCGGCACTTATCTCATTCATAACATATTTGGCAATCATTAATTTGTTCCAGCTTATCGGGCTCGAACAAAATGTTGCCAAGATGGCGCACCAGTACACATTGATATTGACTCTCGGGCTGGTGTTCATTTTTGCGCTTATTTCCACGGAAAACATTTTCCGAGCTGCTGGCAACACCTTAATTCCAATGGTCATCATAATCATCACACTTACGTTGAATGCGGTCCTCGATCCCTTCCTGATTTACGGCTGGTGGAAATTTCCCGAAATGGGGATGCCCGGTGCTGCCCTGGCATCGGTTATCTCGCACATAATCGGATTAGTCATCCTCCTGACTCAGCTCTATCGTGTACGAATTCATTTTCAGGTGGACTTTCGCTCATTTTTTGAAAATTCACATGAAATATTGAGAATTGGCACTCCTATCGGTCTGTTGGGCGCAGTATTCTCTGTCATTTATATTTTTCTATCAAAAAACATTGCCTATTTCGGCACCGTGCCCATGGCTGCCATTTCCATATGTCACCGAATCGAGGGGATACCGTTTTTCATTGCGTTCGGATTTTCCACGGCTGTCGCCGCGCTGGTGGGACAAAATTTAGGTGCCGGCAAGCCCCGGCGTGCGGAAAAATCCGCGAATCGAGCGCTGGCTTACTCTTCGGCTTTTTTATTCATGAGCTCCATCATATTCATTTTATTCGGAAAGTCCATTCTATCACTTTTTATTGATTCACAAGCAGTTATTGACGAGGGATATCGCTACCTGTTCGCTATCTCCATTTTCGAAGTGTTCCTTGCCTCCGAAATTACGCTGGAGGGTGTGTTCACTGGAGCCGGAGACACCAAACCGCCGTTTCTTATTTCCATTCCACTAACTCTGCTTCGCGTTCCCGCTGCGCATTTCTTTTCGATTACGCTAAATTACGGTGTTTCAGCCATCTGGTGGGTCATCAGCTTTACCACCTTTTTGAAAGGACTCATTTTTCTGGTCTGGTATCGTCGGGGAAAATGGAAAGAGAAAGTGGTGGGATAGCTATCAGTCGGCACTTTGCCTGAAGGGACTACAACGTTTTTTTACGTTGCGGTGCAGTCGATAAAGCGACTGCACTCCGGAACATCCCCTCGTTCCCGCGCTCCGGCGTGGGAATGCACTCGTCGACGCTTTGCGTCGTAAAGCCACTCACTCATGACGCAAAGCGTCATACCAGGTATTCCGACGAAAATCGTCGGAACGAGAAATGCTCTGGAATGGAGCTGTATCATAAGTCTGATTTTTTTGTAAAATATCACTCCGGGCTTGTCCCGGAATCTCTTATTTATTAAAAATTTAGGGGATTCCTGCATTCGCAGGAATGACACTAAAAAATGACTTTT
>WJJN01000571.1 GCA_014729735.1 Candidatus Zhuqueibacterota bacterium | reverse complement strand
TTTATAAACAGAAGCCGGATAAATGAAATTATCCATATTCACCCCGCCCAATTGCGGCGTATCCTTCGTGAGATCGATCACTGCCAGCGAAATCTGCTCCAACCCGTCTTCACCGGCGTCGAAATCGCCGTCCAGCCCCAGTTCGACGACCATCTTTTGAAGCTCATTTGAAAGAGTAGCGTTAAGTTCATAATAGGCAGGAATTTTTATATTCTGAGAAAATCCCAATTGAGCTAGAAGTAATGAGAATATGATTGCTTTTTTCATGAAAGTATTTCCTTGATTATAAATTATTCTAAACGACTTTAATATAAGAAATCTTTCACAATAGTGCAATACCGAATTTTTTAGAGTAATGTGTACAATGGGTTACGCTGCGCTTAACCCTCGATACACTATATTACGCTTTCAGCGTACTATATGTGGAATTCAATCAAAAAGTGATGCTAGATAATAGTAAGTATGGTTTTGAGCGATGCTCATTTTTCATAGATGCGCAAAGCAGAATACATTAAAAATAAGAATTAAAGAAAATTCCTCCTTTGAAGGGGGACGAAGCCGACGCAGTCGGCATCCGGGGGATGTACGCTCGCAGAATCGGGCGCTGGCTAGCATGGAATCGAATTTGCCGCCTGAAAAAACGGCGGCATGCAGCAAGGAATGCCTTGCACTCTACAAGCTGAGTGCTTTCTGCGCAAGCTCATTTATTAATAAATTTCTTGATAAAAACGTCGATAATATTAGCATCATGTAAAGCAAGCTGTTGACATTCAAACGGAGTCGAATATGACGCTGTTTTTCCTACTATTCTGTAGTATTTTTTTGGGCATTAGTCAAAATACTGTTTTTGCCGGAGATGATTTAAGCATTTTTGGCTATTTTCAGACATATTTCAGCCAGACCAACATCAAAACCACTATTGAAAATAGTCATACTCATTACTCCTGGGAGCAAGATTCACAAAGCAATTCATTTCTATTACAGCAGGCAAACCTGTTTCTGGAAAAAGAAATCAGCCCCAATTTCATGGGGTGGATCAATTTGGAATTTACGAATTCATTTTCAACTGAGAGGAATTGGGGTACATTCAATATTGATGAAGCTTGGATTAAATATAATCCATCGAACAAGTTTAAGATCAAGCTCGGATTGTTGACTCCGATATTCAACAATCTTAATGAAGTCAAAAACAGAACTCCGTATTTGCCTTATATTTATCGTCCCGGTATTTATGAATCATCATTGTCAGATATAATAAGAATGGAAAATTATCGTCCCGAAAGAGCATATATGCAAATATACGGAGCATTGCCTGCAATGAATCAGCAAATTGACTATGCTTTCTATTGCGGGAATAGCGAAAATGATAACATCATCAGCAGTTCCGAAGCTCGTTTTATACGTGGTGCTGATTCGACTCACTATTTGCTGATTGGAGGACGTGTGGGATTGCGAAGTTTATTTGCTAAACTTGGATTTTCATTTACATATGATCATGATAATCTCCATGCCGTTGGATTGGGAGATGAAGTTCGGAAGCGCTATGGTCTGGACCTCTCTTTTAGCTATCGCCGGATTGATTTTGAAGGAGAATATGTTCACACAAGTTATAAACCGATGCTAAAAATGGATAAGCGATTTTATTATGCCAAAATAGGTTATAATTTCACGAACGAATTATTCAGCTATATAATGTTTGATTATCTCAATGATGAATCCGTTCCATCCTTAAAGAATGGGATGAATGCTTACAAAGTCGGTGGTGGTTATCGGTTCTCCGATTCGATTATTTTTAAAATGCAATACGTTCAACTGAGAATATTGGACGGTGAAATATATTTGCCACCTCCCATGAATGCAGCAAAATATAAATTTAAACTGCAAAGTTTTTTACTCGCTGTCAGCGTTTCAATTTAAAGTCAGCTATTGGGAGTATACGATGCTTAACGTGATAATTATTTTTCTGGCAATTTTTATTCCAGCAAAAGCGAGCGGTGATGAAATTGCAGTTGTTGTAAACGATTCTCTGAATATAAAAGAAATTGACCATGACAAGCTTCTGGATATTTACATGTTGAACATACAGAAATGGGAAGATGGACAAAAAATTATTCTCTGCGATTTGAAGAATGAGATCGAGCTCAAAAAGCAATTTTATAAACACCTCGGTAAAAAATCGTATGAGTTTAGAAAAATATGGATACGGGCTCAGCTTACCGGCGAAGGAGACGTGCCCGCAACTTTTTCGACAGAGCAAGCAATGATAAAAAAAATCGAATCAACACCAGGTGCGATTGGATACATGTCTGCCGAGAATGTTCCCGGATCAGCTCAGGTCATCTATCGATTTACAATTAAATGATAATGGGAGAATATCGTTGGTTCGACAGTTTGTTAAAAATAGATTCCATCCTTTCTCCTATAACTTTCCGATACAACTGAAATTAATAACAAGTTTTGTTGTGGTACTATTAAGCATTTCCATATTTATCTACTATTATTATCCCCGGAATACAAAAAAACAGTTAATGAATACCACGATGAAGGAAGCTCAAAGTCTTGCTGAAATGGTTGCGTTGGGAGTTGGAATTGGACTCGAATCCGGTGATTTATATGCTGTTTCCGAGACGATCAACTGGGCAAAACGTGACAGCAGATTGGGTTACATTATTTTATTAGACACAACACGAACGGTTTTTGCAGAGTTCAATCCCGATAGCATTCCTGTGGACATCGGGGCACATTTAAAATCCAGAGATATATTTGAAAAGGATGATCATCTCCATACAGTCGTACCTATTTTCTACCAGGGCAGTAATCAGGGAACCCTGTTGTTTGGCTTTTCACTATCGCTTGTTAATCAGGCGATAAAGCAATACAGGATTACAGCATTTATTATCAGCATCACAATTCTCATTATCGGTATAATATTCGCGACAATTATTAGCAATCGAATTACGAAACCAATCGTTCAACTACGAAATGCTGCTTACAAGGTCGCCCATGGCAATTATGATATTGATATTACCATCAAAACACGAGATGAAGTATACGTTTTAGGTCGCGCATTCGTACATATGGTTCAAAAAATACAACAGTACGTAGAGCAACTCAAATCCAATTCAAAGGAGCTGGAAATCGCTAAAAAGGAAGCTGAAGAAGCGAGCAAACTGAAAAGCGAATTTTTAGCAAATATGAGTCATGAAATCCGAACTCCGATGAACGGAATTATAGGAATGACTGATCTTGCACTGGATTCAGAGCTTACCAGCCAGCAGCATGAATATCTGATCAATATAAAACAATCAGCGGACTCGTTACTCGACCTTTTGAATGATATTCTGGATTTTTCAAAAATTGAAGCCGGCAAGCTTGAATTAGAGAACATCGATTTTGACTTGCGGGAACTAATTGAAGGCACATTGACAACATTCGCCATTCAAGCTTACAACAAAGGAATCGAACTGATAGTCGATATTCGACCTGAGGTACCGGTAGCCCTGAAAGGTGATCCCGGTCGGGTTCGCCAAATTATTGTCAATCTTGTAGGAAATGCAATTAAATTCACAAATGAAGGCGAGATTCTCGTCACAGTAGAAAAATGCGATAGCCATGAGCAAGACTCGTCAAAGTCAGTGATTCACGAATTGAATTTCAGTGTCTCAGATACCGGTATCGGTATTCCGCCTGAAAAGTTAGAAAATATATTTAACAGCTTTTCACAAGTCGATGGATCCACTACCAGAAAATATGGAGGCACGGGATTGGGACTCACTATTTCAAAAAAGCTGGTTCATTTGATGAATGGTAGCATTTGGGTCGACAGTGAACCGGGTAAAGGTAGTACTTTCCAATTTAACGCTAAATTTCTTCCTGGCTCTCTTTCGGATACGCTGAATATTGAATCGATTAAGACCGAATTTTCTGGGAAACGCGCGTTGATTGTTGACGATAATCATACCAGTCTCAGAATTTTGAAAGAATACCTTACTAACTGGAGCTTTGAAACAACGATTTTATCTGATCCCGAAAATGTTGTTTCAGAACTTCTGGATGCAATTAATCATGAGCTACCGTATCATTTGATCTTGCTGGACTTTCAAATGCAGCCGTCGAGCGGATTTGAAGTAGCAGAAAAAATAAGATCAACCGAACCACTGAACGATATTAAGATTATAATAATGAGTTCGGTCGGTGAAAAAGGAGATAACATGCGCTGTAAGAAAGCGAAAATAAATGGCTATCTCACAAAACCAATTCGTCGGAAATACCTGCTGCAAACTCTAGTAAAAGTCATGGGGGTTTCGACAAACAGGCGGACTGAAATGGACGACAAAAAATCAACCGCCAAAACTCCGCATAGACAATTGACTATTTTATTAGCAGAAGATAATTTGATCAACCAGAAAGTAGCGGTTAGCTTATTAGAAAAATGGGGACATCGGATTATTGTCGCCAATAATGGATTGGAAGCCTTAGCTGCCTTAAAAGATGAAAATTTCGATGTGATCCTGATGGATGTGCAGATGCCGAAGATGGATGGTATGGAAACCACGGAACACATCCGCCAGGGAGATATTCAAAAAGACATCCCGATTATTGCTATGACTGCCCACGCGATGAAAGGTCATCGGGAAAAATTTATTTCGTATGGTATGAATGATTATGTTTCAAAACCAATTAATGCGGATCGATTGTACAAGGTGCTTGAAAAGTATTCTTTGTCCTCCACTGTTCACTCGTTTTCAAATGACTAATATCCAACATGCCGCTTGCCAGTTCATTTTACCAGCTTATCTGATTTGAATGATCCGCAGCTATTCATTTTTAGATTCTATTCGAAACCAATCAAAATCAGCATACCCCTTCATTCCGGTTTCCTGCCTCGAAATGGCAAACAACCCGATCTTTGCGCCGATCCAACGACCTTCCCGTGCTTTGAATGTCTCGCCAATATTCGAAAAATTTTCTCCGTTGATCGAATATGAAAACTGACATTCCGCATTCCGGGTGAATGTCATTCTCAAATACACAAGTCCCGGATTTATCGAAATGGTCTTCATAATTTCTTCGGAAAATCCTTTGTGAGCATCCTTGCACACAGCAAGTTTCAGATCAAAACCTTCTTTTGAGGGCGAAGCCGTCATTGCGGCATAATCCAAACCGAACAACACAATTCCGGCTTTTTCGTGCCTTTTCAAATTCCGCGGATCCATTTTCGTGGTGGCAGTAAATTCGGGTCCCGGCAGCTTTTGCGCCAGAATATTGGGAACCATCCACAGCGATGCCGAAGATTCGTGATATTGCGAGTACAGGCGAAGATGTCCCGGATTCTCGATCAACGAATACCAGTGATCATGATAATTCGCCTGCCATTGCCAGGCAAGATTATAGTTCGAGTCATTGAATTCATCTGAGGTCTGCGGCGCCTTTATCACCGATGTTGTTTCGACATCCGGCTTCCTGTGTTGCATTACCGGCTCGCCGGTACCGTCGCCGTCATCATCTGCGCCCATGACCGGAAAGTCATCGACCCACTTCACAGGCTGCAGATGAACGATCCTGCCGTACGGCTGCAATTCCTGAAAATGCACGAACCAGCTCTCGCCGCCCGGCAGCTCAACCCAGCCGCCCTGGTGCGGTCCGTTGATTTTCGTATTTCCCTGCGCCAGCACTTTTCTGCCCTCGTACGGACCAAACGGATCGGTCGCCCGGTACACCATCTGCCAACCGGCAGCCACGCCGCCCG
>WJJN01000570.1 GCA_014729735.1 Candidatus Zhuqueibacterota bacterium | reverse complement strand
GAATCAACAAACGAAATTGAGGGTAAAATTGATTGGGTTGCAATACGAACGAAATATTTTGCATCTATAATTTTCCCGGATACTGAAGATGATATTAGTGCGAGGTTGTCAGGTGCTACAGAATCTTTTGGAGATGAAAAGGTCGATAAGACTTTTAAAGCATTTTTAGAAATGCGGATGCCTTACTCTTCCAGGGACTCGGAAATTAGGAATTTCCAGGTATATCTGGGACCACTGGATTATTATCTCGTCAAACAGTATGATGATGGCTTTGATGAAATAATGGGTTATGGACCGGCTATCATTCGACCCTTTGCAAAGTTGACGATTCGTGTATTCAGATTTTTGCATGGCTTCATCCCCAATTACGGTGTTGTACTGATCGTGTTTTCGATTCTGGTCAAAATCGTGGTTTATCCGCTTACTCGAAAAAGTTATGTTGCTATGCGGGAAATGCAAAAATTGCAGCCATTGATGACTGAAATGCGGGAAAAATATAAGAATGATCCTCAACGGTTGAATAAAGAAATGATGGCTCTTTATAAAGAGCATGGGGTCAATCCCTTAAGCGGATGTTTGCCGACATTATTACAAATGCCGTTGTTATGGGCAATATTTCTGGTTTTCAGAAATACAATTCAGTTGCGCCAGGCGGAATTCATCTGGTGGATAAATGATCTTTCTTCACCTGATACGATATTACTTCCATTTTCCATGCCACTCATCGGGAATGAATTACACATTATTCCGTTATTGATGGGAGCAACTATGTTTATTCAACAAAGAATGACAATGAAGGATCCAAAGCAAAAAGCAATGGTCTACTTTATGCCAATCTTTTTGACATTCATTTTCTATAATTTTCCATCAGGACTAAATTTGTATTATACGCTATTTAACTTATTTTCAATGCTACAGCAAAAACTGACTTCCGATAAGCACGATATACCAGAAAGTGAAATGAGTCAGAATAATAAAAAATCGAAAAAATAGAAGTATTTTTTGATTTGCAAAGATAAAGTTTTCTGAAGATGTAGAATGATTTCAAAGCCCTGTCATGAAAAGATGGGGCTTTTTTAAATAGGAGCAAATTGAATATTGGTTATTACCCCACACAATGATGATACCATAGCCGCAATTGCGACACCCATCGGAACAGGTGGTTTAGCAATTATCAGAATCAGCGGATCAAAAACCCTGGAAATAGTAGACAAAATATTCAAATCGAAACATGATACTGATGAGCTAAAATCGTGGCATATCTACCTGGGGAACCTTTTCGATAAAAAAGATATAATAGATGAAGTAACTGTTTCTTTTTACAGAAGTCCGAGATCTTACACAACCGAAGATATTGTGGAGATTGGTTGCCATGGAGGTATATTTGTGGCAAGAAGGATTTTGGATGTCATTTTAGAGAATGGTGCCAGACTTGCAGAGCCGGGAGAATTTACAAAACGGGCATTTATAAATGGAAGGATCGATTTATCGCAGGCAGAAGCAGTTGCGGATTTGATTCATTCAAAAACAGAAATAAGTAGAAATATATCTCTGAAACATATGGAAGGACAATTGTATGAGAAGATCGAAAGAATCCGTAACGAATTAATCGATATACTATCCCTGCTCGAAATTGAACTCGATTTTTCAGAGGAAGATATTGAATTTGTAGAACGTGAAAATTTCATAATTAAGCTAAACCACACGATTGAAGAAATCGAGCATTTGATAAATTCATATTCAACAGGAAAGATAATTAAAGAAGGAATCAATCTGATAATTATTGGTAAACGAAATGTTGGAAAATCGAGTTTATTAAATGCATTATTAAGGGAAGACCGGGCAATCGTAACAGAAATTCCCGGAACCACCCGGGACGTTCTTGAGGAACAGTTAGATATTAAAGGAATATTATTTAATGTGATTGATACAGCAGGCATTGCTGAAACGGATGATCCTGTTGAAAAAGAAGGCATAAAAAGAACACACGGAAAAATCGAGCGAGCCAATATAGTTATTCATGTTCTGGACTTTTCGAATACTTTGACAAAAGAAGATCAAAGTATAATTTCAAAGGTCGAATCATTATCAAACCAAAAAGGTTTAAAGATAATATCAGTAATAAACAAAATTGATCTTGATAAGAAAATTGAGATAGAGAAAATATCATATTTTGAAAATAATATCCCGATAGTTAGGACATCGGCAAAAACATTTGCAGGAATCGATGATTTAGAAGACATGCTCTATCAAAAAGCTTTTGAAGGTGAAAATAAATACAATACAAGCGACGTTATTATTACAAAGAAACGACATGTCGAAGCATTAAAAAAATGTTCTGGCAGCTTAAAAAGAGCTTTAAAAACTTCTCAAACAGGATTATCATCAGAATTCATATCTGTTGATCTTAGGGAGGCACTCGATTCCCTGGGAGAAATTATCGGAATAGTGACTAATGAAGATATCTTAAAAAATATTTTTGAGAAATTTTGTATCGGAAAATGAAAATGTTTCACGTGGAACATTATGATAGATTCAAATAAAATTTATGATGTTATTGTAGTCGGTGCAGGGCATGCTGGGTGTGAAGCGGCTTTAGCAGCAGCCAGGATGGGAATGAAAACAGTTCTCTTTACCATCAATATGAGCACTGTGGCAAAGATGTCCTGCAATCCGGCTATCGGAGGATTGGCGAAAGGACATCTTGTTCGCGAGATAGATGCTCTTGGCGGAGTGATGGGAACGATAATAGATGAAACCGGCATACAATTCAGAATGCTCAATAAATCCAAAGGTCCCGCCGTGTGGTCACCGCGAGCTCAGGCTGATAAAATTGAGTATTCAGAAAGAATGCTACATCTTTTAGAAACCCAGAAAAATCTCGAATTAAAACAAGCAATGGTGACCGGGGTTACAATTGAGAATGATAAAATTACCGGAGTTAAATTATTCACCGGATCAGAAGTCCGCGGAAAATCGGTTATTTTAACAGCAGGTACTTTTTTAAATGGATTGATTCATATCGGGCTTTTCAGTTATAGCGCCGGACGTGATGGTGAATTTGCAGCAAAAGGATTGACGGAAAATCTTGTGTCCTTAGGTTTTAAATCCGAAAGACTAAAGACCGGGACTCCGCCGCGCTTAGATGGAAATTCCATCGATTTCGACAAAATGACTGTTCAGCCTGGTGATGCAAAACCGCAGCCATTTTCTTATCAAACAAAAGCAATCAATCGGAAACAGGTTCCTTGCTACCTGACAAATACCGTGGAACAAACTCATAAAATTTTGTTATCCGGATTAAATCGGTCACCGCTTTACTCCGGGAAAATAATTGGCACAGGTCCGCGGTACTGCCCCTCCATCGAAACAAAATTAGTGCGATTTGCAGACAAAACAAGTCATCAATTATATCTGGAACCGGAAAGTTTGCGCAATAACGAATATTATGTGAATGGTTATTCTACAAGCCTTCCGGAAGATATTCAGTGGAAAGCCATACGCACAATTCCAGGATTAGAAAAAGCGGAAATTACTCGACCGGGATATGCTATCGAATATGATTTTTTTCCACCATCACAACTACGTCCTACTTTGGAAACGAAATATATTGAAAATCTATATTTTGCGGGACAGATTAACGGAACTTCGGGATATGAAGAGGCGGCTGCTCAGGGATTAATGGCGGCAATCAATGCTGTTTTGAAATTACACCAACAGGAGCCGTTTATTCTTGCCAGATCACAGGCTTATATTGGCGTTTTAATCGACGATCTTATTACGAAAGAAATAACAGAACCATATCGTATGTTTACATCTTTGGCAGAATACAGGCTGTTATTAAGGCAGGATAATGCAGACATGCGACTTATGGATTATGGAAACAGTTTCGGATTGCTGGATAAAGAAGTATACGAGCAATTTTGTGAAAAAAGAAAATTGATCAAAGATTATTATGAAGATTTGCAACAAATAAGACCGGATCTCAATGCAATGAATCAGATATTGGAAGGGCAGAATACATCACAATTGAAAGAAAAAGAAAATTTGTATAAAATTTTGAAGCGCCCTGAAATTACTTTAGATAAATTAAATGGTATTGCTGAGCATCCTCTATTTGAAAGCAATAATGATAATAGGCTTATGGATCAAGTACGGCAACAATTGGAAATTGAAATTAAGTATGAAGGCTATCTGGCAAGGCAGAATCAACAGATAGAAAGATTTTCTAAAATGGAAAATCATATAATTCCGGAAAAAATCGACTATTCAAAAATTAAATCTTTATCTTCGGAAGCAAAAGAAAAATTCGATCAAGTAAGACCGCGTTCTATTGGTCAGGCATCCCGGATTGCAGGAGTATCTCCGGCAGATATTTCTGTTTTGCTTATTTATCTAAAAAAATAATGTAAAGTGTTTCACGTGAAACATTCATATTAAAAAATGATGATAGATACTCAAATTGACTATTTAAAGAAAAAATTAGAAGAGTCTCATTTTAAAATTTCAGAAAAACAGATAGATCAATTTAAGCTATATTTGATTCAATTGCTTCAATGGAATAAAAAAACAAATCTCATTTCAAAAAAAGATGAGTCAGTGATAATTTCCCGGCATTTCCTAGAGTCAATAAGTTTGTTAGAAATTTTTCAAATTCCTGAAAATAGCAAATTAATTGACGTAGGTTCGGGTGGAGGTTTTCCGGGTGTGCCGATAAAAATAATGAGACCTGATTTATATATGACATTACTTGATTCAAAACGTTTTCGTTTTCTTTTTTTGAATGAATTAGTCTCGAAGCTGGATCTAACTAAAATAAAAGTTCTAAAAGAGCGAGCAGAAATTCTCTCAGTAAACCCAGAGTTCAGCAAAAAGTATGATTTTGTGATTGCGCGGGCAGTGACTCAACTCGATAAATTGTACTTATGGACGCATCAGTTTCTAAAGTCAGAAGGCTCGATTCTAACATTCAAAGGCGGAAAGTTTCATAGTGAGATGGAACGTGTAAAAAAAATCTATAAAACAGAGGTCCGGAAATTTGAAATTAATTCTTCACTGGTAAATTCAGATCGGGAGCTATTTTTAGTTCAATTGATATAAATCTATACATCGTAATAAAAACGGAGGTTAATTTTAAAATTGAAAACAAATACAGTCTTTGAGGAAATTAAAGATTTGGTCACAGAGAAAAGAAATCCGGCAACTCTGGATATTGATTCCAAATCAACAGAAGATATACTGCGTATAACGAATACGGAAGATAAAACGGTTCCTTATGCGGTAGAAAAGGAAATTCCATATATCGCGCAAGCAGTTGAAATATTGGTTGAATCATTTAAAAACGGTGGACGTCTGATTTATGCCGGCGCCGGTACCAGTGGTCGATTAGGAGTTTTGGATTCATCTGAGATACCACCAACCTTTGGAGCGGATCCCACACTGGTTCAGGGAATCATCGCCGGTGGTGAAAAAGCAATTACCCGGGCACAGGAAGGAGCAGAGGATATCAAAGAAAATGGCGCCAAAGATTTGATGGCTAAAAATTTTACCGCTAAAGATGTTGCTTGTGGAATTGCTGCAAGCCGGAGAACTCCTTATGTTGTTGGAGCCATCGAAAAAGCGAGGGAAATCGGTGCAAAAACATTGTATGTTACTTGCACTCCTCGAGAACAAATGAATATCAAAGTGGATGTTGCAATTTGTCCTGTGGTAGGTCCTGAGGTAATTATGGGATCGACGCGCATGAAGTCTGGTACGGCAGAAAAATTGGTTCTTAATATGCTAACCACAACTGCCATGATCCGACTGGGTAAAGTATACGGAAACATGATGGTCGATTTACAGATGACCTCTATGAAATTAGAGGAAAGGTCTAAGAGGACAGTTATGATAATAACTGGCGTTGATTATGAAACAGCTCAAAAATATTTACAAGAAGCAGGCGGTCATGTTAAAACAGCGCTTGTGATGATTCTAAAAAATTGTACCAGAAAGGAAGCAATCGAACGTCTGCAAAAGGGCGATGGTTTTGTTCGAGCAGCATTGGAATTATAATATGGTAGTTGAAAAAATTAGCAACGAGATAGCGCGATCTGATTTGTATAAAGATTTATTACATGAATTCGACAAACGTGATTCAATATCCATAAAAGGATTAAGCAGTTCAGGTAGATCGCTCGTTTTATCATCGTTGTTTCAGAAATACAATACAAATTTTTTATATGTGAGTTATGATGAAGATCATGCGGAGATTATGAAGGATGATCTCGAAACTATTTTAGGCGAGAGTTCAGTTGCTTTTTTGCCGGATCAAAAGGAGCGTCCTTATGAAATTGTTTTCAGAGATAATTACCGCAAAAGCCTTTTTCAACAAGGACTTGAAAAAATAATCGATGAGAAACCGGTTTTTACTGTTACGACAAGTAAGGTATTAAATCGAAAGCTGCCTTCTCATGAATTTCTGAAGAAACAAAAGCTAACCATCAAGCGGGGCGAAACCAGCGATTTTGAAATATTCAAATCATTGCTGGTGGATCTTGGATTTAGTCGTGAACCGATTGTCGAGAATTGTGGAGAAATGAGTGTTCACGGAGGGATTATCGATATTTTTCCTTATTCAAACGACCACCCCGTTCGTATTGAATTTTTTGGTGATCAGATCGAATCGATCCGGGAGTTTAACATTACCTCTCAACGTTCCATTCGTAAAATTTCTGAAATCGAAATATATCCACAATATCCGGAAGATCAGATTTTAAATGATATTACAGATTATGTTTCTTTACTGGATTATTTTAACGATCAATCTGTTTTTATATTAGACGGAAAAAATTTCATTAAAAGACAGATTGATGAAAACTTTGAAGAAGCTGTTGAGCAATATCAACTAAAGAAACAAAAACATGACCTGCTATCTCCGGAAGAGGTATTCATTGAATGGGAATATTTGAATAAAAAATTTGAGAATCAAAAAACAATTATATTCGATGATCAGTTCTCTAAAAAAGACTTCATATTGGATTTTGGCATTATTCCACAAACGAGTTTAAAAGGAAATTTCAATTTATTAAAAGAGCAGATCGGAGGCATTGCTAAGAAATTCAATTCTATTCATCATTTTTATTTTTTGTGTGAGAGTAGAGATCAAATCGAGCGGCTTGAAGACATCATGTTCGATACAGGTATTGATACATCTCAGATTAAATTTGCAGTTATTCCGCTGAATCAGGGTTTTATTTTTCCGGAAGCCAATCTTGTTGTATTTACTGATAATCAGTTTTATGGACGTGTTCGAAGGCGATTAAAAATTAAACGATTTTCCGGTGGATTATCTTTTCGGCAATTAAAGTCACTGACAATTGGCGACTATGTAGTACATATTGATCAGGGGATCGGAAGATATCTTGGATTGAAAAAAATAACGGTTAGTGGTCATGAACGCGAATGTTTAACGATAGAGTATCGAGATGGTGATCTGGTTTACGTCCCTCTGGAAAAAATGAAACGCGTTCAAAAATATTCGGCTAAAGAGGGCATGGTTCCGCAAATCAGCAAATTGGGCACGGCAGACTGGGAAAAGCTGAAGAAACGAACAAAGAAAAAAGTAAAGGAAATTGCCAGTGAGTTGATTAAATTATATGCGGAAAGGCGAGCACAAAAAGGGTATGCATTTTCAGAGGATTCTCCTTGGCAACGTGAATTGGAGGCTTCTTTCTCTTACGAGGAAACCGCAGATCAGATAAAAGCGATTCAGACAATTAAAGAAGACATGGAAAATCCGGTGCCGATGGATCGTCTCGTGTGCGGTGATGTTGGATATGGAAAAACCGAAGTTGCAATTCGGGCTGCGTTCAAAGCTGTGGATGATAATAAGCAGGTCGCTATTTTGGTACCTACAACAGTTTTAGCATTGCAGCATTACAATACGTTTATTGAAAGATTAGCGGATTATCCGATCAAAATTGAAATGCTATCCCGGTTTCGTACTAAAGCAGAACAGAAAAAAATAGTCGAGTGGATTAATGCCGGCAAAGTGGATATCGTTATCGGAACACATCGGCTATTGTCGAAAGATGTTCAATTTAAAGATGTCGGATTAATTATCATCGATGAAGAACAGCGATTTGGCGTTCGTAATAAAGAAAAACTGAAAAAATTGAAGATAAATGCGGATGTGATAACGATGACCGCAACACCTATCCCCAGAACATTAAATATGTCACTGATGGGGGTTCGTGATCTGTCGCTTATCAACACGCCACCGCATGGACGATTGCCGATCGATACTCAGGTGATACCATTTGAAAAAGAAATTATCCGCGAGGCAATTTTACGTGAAGTACAGCGCGGGGGACAAATATTTTTCGTTCACAATCGTGTTCAATCAATTTATGCGGTGGCTGATTTGTTGAAAGGACTGATTCCGGAAGCTTCATTCGTTGTTGCGCATGGACAGATGGATGAAAAGGACCTGGAAAATGTTATGTGGGAGTTTTCAAATAAAAAATACGATTGCCTGATATCGACGATGATTATTGAATCCGGTTTGGATATTCCAAACGTTAATACATTAATCATCAACAGGGCGGATCGGTTTGGATTATCACAATTATATCAATTACGCGGGAGGGTCGGCAGATCGAATCAACGAGCATATGCATATTTAATTGCGCCTCCAATTAAAAATTTGACACAGGATGCGATGAAACGATTGCGAACGATTGAAGAATTCACAGAATTAGGATCCGGCTTTCAAATCGCAATGCGTGATCTACAAATTCGAGGTGCAGGAAATATTTTGGGTGGAGAACAGAGTGGTTTCATTGTTTCGCTCGGATTTGATCTTTACACGAAAATTTTAGATGAAGCTGTGACGGAATTGAAGCAGGAAAAAGAAGGCAGAACAATTTCAAAACAAGAAACATTTTCGGAGCCGAAAGTTGAACTGAACGAAGATGCCTATCTGCCAGAAAATTATATCGAGCAACCGGAAGAACGTGTTCGTATTTACAAACGACTTGTGGATATCACACATCTAAAAGAATTGACTGAGGTCGAAAACGAAATGCGAGATCGTTTTGGTCAATTGCCGGTCGAAGCGATAAATCTGTTGAATCTGATTGAATTTAAGTTAATAGGTACAAAATTGTTACTCAATCAAATCAAAGTAAATCAAAATGAATTGCTTGTCAAATTTAGAGAGAGCGTGTTGCAGGAAAACAAGGAACTTCTGCAAAAACGATTGGTTTCAATAGTTGAAAAAGCAGGTACTTCGTTCACGTTTGTTCAGAACGGGCAGAATAGTCTTGGCATGAAAATCAGATTTCCGAAAAAAGTTACCGATCGTGTAAATTATGCTAAAAATTTCTTGCAAAGTTTGCTATAAATATTTAAATTAATGGGATAAAGGAAATTAATCATATCAGGAGGAAGGAAAATGAACTTGGTTTCACTAAAAAGAATTACTATTCTGATTTTTAGCTCAATTATCTTGGCGGGTATATTTACAAGCTGCGGCGAAAAGGGATCACAGCCTGTAGCACGAGTGGGTGGTCGAGTTATCTCGGAATCTGAATTCATTAACAGCTATTCTTCGGGAAAAACTTCTGAAGATCTGGCTTCGGCAAGTATTGAAGACAAGCGAGATCATCTGGACAAAATGATCGATCGTGAATTAATGCTTGTTGCGGCTTATCAACAAAATCTGGATCAGGATTCACTCATCGTTGAACAAGTGGAAGACCGTGGTGAGGCGGAAGTTTTCCGTCATCTTTATGAAACCAAAGTCATTGATCAAGTTATATCCGAAGATGTTATTCGAGATATTTACGAAAAATCAAAAAAGCAGGTGAAAATCCAGGATGTATTTCTTCAATTGGGCTCCAATCCATCGGAAGAAGAGCAGCAGGAATTCGATACAAAATTAAACCTCATCAAAGAAGACATTAACGAGGGAATTGAATTTGAAGATATTGTACGAAAATATTCTGATGATAAAAAACGAAAAGGGCTGCTGAAATGGTCTGCATCAACAATGGATAACCCGGTTCATCAACAAGCTTTTTCGATGAAAGAGGGCGAAATTTCCGAGCCAATTAAAACAAATCTCGGTTATTCGATCATCAAGGTTGTGGAAATCCGAAAAATGAATGTAAAGCCCTATGAATCAGAAAAAACAAAAATTAAGCGGGAACTGATGAGAAAAAATAGTAAGGATCTTCAAAAAAGGGCGCAGGAATATATTGAAACGTTGAAAGAAAAATACAATGCAAAATTAGAAGAAGAGAATATCCAAAAATTTGTTGAAATATTTAAAGGAGAGGAAACAGATACAACTGCTGCTGAAGCAGAGCCTGCACGACCTTCTTTGGCGAATTTTACAGAAGAAGATAAAGAATTAAAGCTTATTTCGTACGCTGGTGGAGGATTAACAATTGGAGAATTCATTAATGAAATAAAAAATATTCCTCCAATGCGTCTTCCTCGATTGGACGAAGAGAAATCCGTTACGACAATTTTGAATCAGGGATTTTTTGCGCAGTCCTTATTAAGAAAATTAATGCATGAAAAAGAATTGATGAAAGAGAAAGAAGTACAGGAAAAGCTTAGCGAATATCGTGAGAATTTTATGGTCAATCTGATCAGAAAAAATGAAATTGATGAAAAAATCGAATTGCACGAAGATTCATTGAAACAATATTACGAAGAAAATAAGGAAGAATTCAAAACTCCGGTAAAAAGAGAAGTTCGCGAGATATCGATAAAAGATAAAGAACTGGCAGAAAAAGTTGCCAAACGGGCAAAAGCCGGAGAAAATTTTCTTAAATTAACCAGAAAATATAATGAAAAGTCACTTACGAAGAAAAAAGACGGTTATCTCGGATTTGTGACAAAGTCTCCTCGTCATATTGGTAAGGCAGCTTTTGATGTGAATATCGGAGAGGTTGCCGGTCCAATTAAAATCGGAAATAATTATTCTGTCATCAAGGTATTGAGTGAGCAAGATGCTAAATATCAGAGTTTTGAAGACGCCAAACCGCGAATTCGCATCAAGGTACAATCGGATATGCGAAAGAAGCGCGAGCAACAGTGGAAAGAGGATTTAAACGAAGAAATTAAAGTCACAGTCTATGATAACAGACTGGAAGACATCTTTAGCGATATGAATGCTTCGGAATAGATGATAAATATTTAATCCAAAAAGAACCGGTATTATGATGAAACAGAAATGGAACCTATCTTTAATATTACTTCTGGTGATAATCTCGATTACGACTTGTGAAAGAGAAGTTGTAGAAGATAGAAAAGTAATTGTTCAGGTCGGTAGCCAGGAATTGGCTCTGGAGGATCTGAAGGATGTGATTCCTCAAAAACAGGACGAACTTGTCACGCAGGAACAAATCCAGAATTATATTCAGAGATGGATAGACAACGAATTAATCTATCAGGAAGCTCTGCGATTGCGAATGGATGAGAGTACTGAATTGGCAAAAGTTTTGCGCAGGGCAGAGAAAGAATATTTAATCGATAAGCTGCTTGATTCGCTAATGACCGAGCACATTACAATACCGGAGCAGGAAATTATTAATTATTATGAAATGAATAAAGATAATTTCATCCGCGGAAAAACAGAAATAAAAGCGCTGCATATTCTCGTACCCGAGATAGGTGAAGCGAATTCCGTACGTCGGAGAATAATCCGCGGCGAAGAATTTGATGAAGTTGCACGAGAAGTTTCTCTTGATTATAAGAAAAAAAATCGGATTGAATTAGGCTATTTTTCCCGGGATGATGTTGTTCCCGAAATTGCATCTTCGCTTTTCAGGTGGAGAGTCGGGTCGGTCACCAGACCGATAAAGTCGGAGTTTGGATATCATATTTTTAAAATTATAGATAAAAAGGAGCCTAACACAGTCAAAGATTATGATGAAGTACGAAATGAGATCATCGAGCGACTTCTCGCAAAACGAAGAGATGAAATGTATAAAGATTTTATAACCAGTTTAAAGAGCAAAGTCGAAATTAAAACGAATTTTGATTATTTGAAAACACTTTATAAAGATTCCATGCAGGATCATACACAGCTTGTAAGCGATTCTTTGAAATAAGTAATGGAGTATTTGATGAAAAAATTCTTAAGCATTATTCTATTGATAAATTTTATCGTCATTGCAAACTTGTATCCACAGCAGGTTGTCGACAAAATTGTAGCAATCGTGGATGACGATATCATTTTGCAATCCGAATTATTGCAATTCAGCCTGAATCTTGCGTTTCAATATAAAATTGATCCTCGTCTTGAACAGGAAAAATTTGCCGAACTGCAGGACCAGGTTTTGGATAATATGATCAATCAAAAAATATTATTGGCTAAAGCAGAAGAGGATACGATTGAAGCAAATGAGCGAGAGGTTGAAAATGTGTTGGATTCACAGATAGAAAGAATGATCCAGCAATTAGGTTCAGTGGAAAAACTGGAGGAATATCTTGGTTCATCGCTTGGAAAAATCCGGCGAGACTTTCGCGGTGATGTGGAAGATAATTTAAAAGTGGAATCGTTAAAAGCTCAAAAAATGCAAAAGATTCAAATTTCACGCCGCGAAGTGGAACATTTCTACGAGACCATGCAGGATAGTCTTCCCGATTTCCAGGAAACAGTGGATATCAGCCATATACTTTTAACGATCAAACCTGGTGACGATGCTGAAACAGCCGCGAGAAAAAAGATTATTGATATCGCGGAAAAGCTTCGCCAGGGAGAAGATTTTGTAGAACTGGCAAAAAAATATTCCGAGGATCCCGGCTCAAAAACCCGAGGCGGTGAACTGGGCTTCTTTAAACGCGGTGAATTCGTACGGGAATTCGAGGAAGCTGCATTTGCGCTGCAGGAAGGTGAGATATCCGATATTGTGAAATCCGAACACGGTTATCATATTATCCAAATGATTGAGCGCCGAGGGGAACGAATAAATGTCCGTCATATCCTGGTAAGATTGGCATCAACACAGGAGGATGCGTCTCGGGCTGAAAAGCGAATCAATGAAGTATATGAAATGTTGCAAGATTCACAAAAGGATTTCGCGGAAATTGCAGAAGAGTACTCGGAAGATGAAACTACCAATGAACAGGGCGGACATCTCGGTAAATTTACTGTTGAAGATTTACAAGAGAAGGAATTTAAGCGAGTCGTAAAGACTTTGGAGCAAGGTGAAGTTTCGAAACCTTTTAGAACGCGATTTGGCTGGCACGTTTTAAAACTTAATGAGAGGCAGGAAGCGCGAAAATTGTCAATCAATAAAGACTGGGAACAAATAGAGCAATGGGCGCTAAGCATTAAGCAGCAGGAAGAGTTAAATAAATGGCTGGAAGAATTAAAAATGAAAACATATGTCGAAGTGAAATGAGTTTTGTATTTGAATATCGTTGATTAAAAAAATAGCGACGTATCCAGTCGCTATTTTTTATTCTGCTAAATGTTATAAGAACGTCATATTCTAAAGGAACAGATATATTTGCATTTCAGTTAAATATAAAATGCGAAATTTTGAATTTCTAATCAATGCGGATGTTATGAAAAAGAAAACAATTGGATTTATCATAATTCTGATCCAAATCATGACTGCGTTTACGTTCAGCTTCGGTCAGAGCGAAATGACGATTGCCCG
>WJJN01000080.1 GCA_014729735.1 Candidatus Zhuqueibacterota bacterium | reverse complement strand
TGTGGCGACAGAATATGAGCACATCGCACGCAGTTTTCTGGAGGAAATGGGATATAACTACATTCTTATTCGAACTTTTGGCGCGACCGAAGTCTTTCCGCCGGACGATGCGGATATGATCATCGATAATGTATCCACAGGGCGCACGCTGCGGGAACACAATCTGCACGTCATTCATCAGGTAGCGGAATCTTCTACCCGATTCATTGCAAACAACGATGCTCTGAAGGATCCTGATAAGCGAGAAAAGATTGATGAAATGAAGATGCTTTTCAAATCAGTACTCGATGCCCGCGAGCGGGTGATGCTTGAAATGAATGTTCCCAAAGATAAATTCGATGAGATTATTAAAGTGCTGCCATCGATGCGATCACCAACAGTTGCACCACTTTACGGAGAAAAAGGATACGCGATAAAAATTGCAGTGAAGCGGAATGACGTGGTGAAATTGATCCCCATGCTCAAAAAGCACGGGGCGACGGATATTCTGGAATATGAATTCAGGAAGGTCGTGTTATGAGAAATCTCAAACAGGTGCTCACGCAGCTCGAAACCTATTCTGTGCCGCAATATAAGAATATCATCAAATTGAATCAGAATGAATCGCCGTACGATGTGCCCGAATTTCTCAAAAAAGAGATTCAAGCGGAACTTGAACTGGCGGACTGGAATCGCTATGCTGATTTGCGTCCGAAGGCGCTGATTCATGCAATCTCAGAATATACCGATCACCCTCCGGAAGGCATTATCCCGGGAAACGGCTCCAATGAAATGATCCAGACACTGATGAATGCCTTTTGTTACAGCAGTGACAGTATTCTGGTGGTATCGCCCGGTTTTTCTGTGTACCCGAGGTTGGCAAAAGTCATGGGTCTGGAAATTATCGAAGTGCCTCTATTGGAAGATTTCAGCTTCGACGTGCCGGCAATTATCGAAAAATCAGCCGGCGTGCAGCTATTATTTCTCGCAGTTCCCAATGCACCGACAGGAACGATATTGACAGTAGATCAGATCCGACAGATCGCAGAAAAAATCGATGGTGTGCTTATTGTCGATGAAGCTTACTACGAATTTTACGGAGAAACGGCGCAGTCATTGATTCGGGAATATGATAATCTTGTCGTGATTCGAACCTTTTCCAAAGCATTCTCACTTGCCGGATTGCGTCTGGGATATATGCTCGCACCACCGGATGCAGCAATTCATCTTGATAAAGCAAAACTGCCGTTTTCGGTGGGCGTTTTTCAGCAAATCGGCGGTGAAGTTTTAATGAGAAATTTTCACTATATCCAGAAAATTGCTTCTGAAATAATTGAGGAACGGGAACGTCTGCTTGGCGAAATGCGTGCTTTATCCGGCATAAATTTCGTACCATCAAAAACAAATTTCGTTTTATTTGAAATAAAACACATGACCGCATCGGAAGTCTATCAGGCATTTTTTGAACACGGGGTTCTCATCCGTGTGTTCAAAGGCGGCAGGCTGGATTCGTATGTCCGTGTGACCGTCGGATCACCAGAGGAAAACAATGTTTTTTTAGAGAAACTGAAGCAAATTGCAGGCAAATAAATGAAAGTTGATGCAGTTTTATTCGACATGGATGGGGTGCTCGTGGATGTATCCCGCTCCTATCGCCTGGCAATCAAAGAGACTGCCGAATTTTTCACCGGGCAGGAGGTGAACTTTTCCGAAATTTCTGCTTTTAAACAAAAAGGTGGTTATAACAACGACTGGAAGTTGACAGAAGATTTAGTCCGCTCTCGGGGAATTGAAATTAGCAGCAAAGATGTTATTGATAAATTTCAGAGCTATTATCTGGGAAATAATTTCGATGGTTTCCTGCTTAATGAACAGTGGCTGATTAAACCGGACATTTTGGAGAAAATTTCTTCTAACTACAAAACAGGGATCGTTACCGGGCGACCGCGGACAGAAGCGGAATTTGTTCTACGCCGCTTTTCGGTGCAAGCACATTTCAATGCTCTTGTGGCAATGGAAGATACGCCTCCGGAGCGAGGCAAGCCGGCGCCGGACGGGATTTTTAAAATAATGAAAGAACTGAATATCAATTCCGCTGTATATTTAGGCGACACCGTGGATGACATCCGGGCTGCGCTCTCGGCAAAAATCACTCCGGTCGGTGTTTTGAATGATGATAGCAGCATTGAAACTAAGAATAAATTGTATAAATCCGGAGCTTCACTCATCATCGATGATGTGAACCGGATTTTGGAGATTTTGAAGTGAGAAAAGCAGAAATCGTCCGTAATACGAACGAAACGCAAATATCCGTTGAACTGGATCTCGACGGGCGGGGAAAATACGGGATCGATACGCCGGTTGGTTTTTTCAATCACATGCTGGAATCATTTGCCAAACACGGGCTGTTCGATCTGAAAATCACTGCGCGGGGGGATCTGGAAGTGGATCAACATCATCTGGTCGAAGATTGCGGCATTGTGCTGGGACAGGCGTTCAAAAAAACGCTGGGTGATAAAAAAGGCATAAACCGTGCCGGGTACTTTGTCTATCCCATGGATGAGGCGCTGGCAGTTGTGGCTGTCGATCTCGGCGGCAGACCGTATTTGCAATATGACACAAAATTTGCCCGGAGATTCTGCGGCGATCTGGATACCGATCTGCTGGAAGATTTCTTTCACGGATTTTCGGTAAACGCACTGGCAAATGTAGTAGTTCGTATGCCTTACGGACGTAGCGATCATCATAAAATAGAAGCGGTTTTTAAAGCCTTTGCAAAATCCATGAAAATGGCGTGTTCGCGTGATCCCAGAGCCATCGAGCATATACCTAGCACAAAAGGAATGATTCAAAATGATAGCGATAGTTGATTACGGCGCCGGAAATTTGCGCTCCGTGAAAAAAGCGTTCGATTTTCTCGGCGTTGCCAATAAAGTGGTTTCTACGGTGGATGAAGCCCGTTATATCGAGAAAATTGTGCTCCCTGGTGTGGGAGCGTTCGGCATGGCAGCGGAACGATTGAAAGAATCCGGATTTTTCGAATTTTTGAAACAGTGGCTTTATTTGAATAAACCATTTCTGGGAATCTGTCTCGGGCTGCAATTGCTATTTGAAGACAGCGAGGAATCGGATGGAATCGAGGGACTGGCGGCTTTCAAAGGGGGGAACTTGCGCTTCACCAACGGCAAGGTTCCGCAAATTGGCTGGAATCAGATTCACATTAAAAAGAAATCCAAATTGCTCGACGGGATCGCCGATCGAACCTTCTTTTATCTGGTGCACAGCTATTACATCGCCCCAAAGAATGATGAAATCGTTATCGCAACCACAGATTACGGCGTGGATTATCCCACCATCATCGAAAGCGGCAATATTTACGCAGTACAGTTTCATCCGGAAAAGAGCGGTGATTCCGGACTTCAATTATTAAAGAATTGGGTTGAAAAATGTTAGCAACACGCATCATACCCTGCCTGGATGTTGACAACGGCAGGGTTGTAAAAGGTATGAAATTCAAAAATATCAGAGATGCCGGCGATCCGGTGGAACTTGCCCGGGTGTATAATAATCAGGGGGCAGATGAGCTGACCTTTTTGGATATCGGCGCATCCTATAAAAGCCGGGAGATCATGGCGGATGTCGTGGAAAAAGTCTCCAAAGAGGTGTTCATCCCGCTGACCGTTGGCGGAGGCATCCGGGAAGTCGCCGATGTCAGGCGCATTCTGAAAGCCGGTGCAGATAAAGTTGCAATTTGTACGGCAGCAATCAAAAATCCGGATCTGATCAACGACGG
>WJJN01000079.1 GCA_014729735.1 Candidatus Zhuqueibacterota bacterium | reverse complement strand
TAAGACTTGAATTTATGAGTTCCTCGAGATTTCGTAAATAAGGTATTCCCCGAACCATAAAATCGCGAAGGAGACAAAATGAATCATAATCATAAACATCATGATGAGAAAAAAAATCATGATAAACATAAACATCACAAAGATCATGAAAAGCATGAGGAGCATGATCATCAAAGCCATCATGCGCACATGGTTGCAGATTTCCGGCGGCGGTTCTGGATATCACTGATAGTCACAGTCCCGATTCTCGCCCTTTCTCCGATGATCCAGCAGTTTTTAGGCGTGGGAGATGCCTGGCGCTTCTCCGGAGATTCCTATATCCTGTTCGCACTTTCGACATTTGTGTACGTATATGGCGGCTATCCATTTCTGAAGGGCTTTTTCGATGAATTATCATCAAAATCCCCGGGAATGATGACGTTGATCGCACTGGCGATCTCGGTCGCTTATATTTATAGCAGCGCGGTCGTATTTGGATTGAAGGGCAGGCTGTTCTACTGGGAGCTGGCAACTTTGATCGATGTGATGCTGCTGGGACACTGGATCGAGATGAAATCGGTAATGGGCGCTTCACGGGCTGTTGAAGAACTGGCAAAACTAATGCCCACCGAAGCACATAAAATTCAGGAAGACGGTTCGACAAAGGATGTACCGCTGGATCAATTGCAAAAAAGTGATCGGGTACTGGTAAAGCCCGGCGAAAAGATTCCGGCTGATGGCGTCATCATCGAGGGTGAATCTTCGGTAAATGAAGCCATGGTCACCGGTGAATCGAAACCGGTTTCCAAAAAAGAGAAGGACGAGGTGATCGGCGGTTCTGTAAACGGAGAGCAATCGATAAAGATGGAGGTTCAAAAAACCGGAGACGAATCCTTTTTATCTCAGGTGGTAAACATGGTGCGCGAAGCGCAGGAGAGCAAATCACGCACGCAAAATCTGGCAAACAGAGCTGCACTTTGGCTAACGATCATCGCACTGGCAAGTGGAGCGATCACCATGATCGTATGGCTTATTTTAATGCAAATGGATTTCAACTTCGCCCTGACGCGCTCGGTGACTGTGATGGTCATTACCTGTCCTCATGCGCTGGGTCTGGCAATTCCGCTGGTCGTTGCGGTGTCCACGTCATTATCAGCAAAAAATGGATTGCTGATTCGCGACCGGGGTGCGTTTGAAATGGCGCGCAATATCGAAGCGATAATTTTCGATAAAACCGGCACGCTCACGAAAGGCGAATTCGGCGTGACCGATATCGTTTCATTAAACGATGATTACGATGAAAAGGAGTTGCTCGAATATGCGGCTGCTGTGGAATCGAATTCGGAACATCCGCTGGCATCAGGAATTGTTGAAAAAGCCGATGGTAAATACCATGTCAAAAATTTTAACGCCATTCCGGGAAAAGGTGCAGCAGGCGAAGTGGAAGGCAAAAATGTGAAAGTCGTGAGTCCGGGTTATTTGAGAGAGAATGACATCTCAACAGATGATGAACGGATCGATGAAATTTCAGAGCAGGGAAAAACCATTGTGTTTGTATTGATTGAAAAAAATTTGGCTGGCGCGATTGCGTTGTCTGATATCATTAGAGAAGAATCAAAAGAAGCCATCGCAAAATTGAAGGAAATGAACATTCAGCCAATGATGCTGACCGGTGACAACAAGCAGGTCGCCAAATGGGTTGCCGAGGAGCTAAATCTTGAAGACTATTTCGCAGAAGTACTACCCGGCGATAAGGCGAATAAGATTAAGGAAGTGCAGGAACGGGGACTGGTTGTAGCGATGACAGGTGACGGAGTAAACGACGCGCCGGCGCTGGCGCAGGCAAATGTGGGTATTGCTATCGGTGCGGGAACGGATGTGGCTGCCGAAACAGCAGATATTATCCTCGTCCGCAGCAATCCGATGGATGCGGTGTCCATCCTGCATCTTTCCCGGGCAACTTACCGGAAGATGATCCAGAATCTTGCCTGGGCGACGGGATATAATGCCTTTGCTATTCCGCTGGCTGCGGGTGTGCTCTATTCATGGGGCATTTTGTTGAGTCCTGCTGTCGGTGCCGTGCTGATGTCGCTGAGTACTGTCATCGTTGCGATTAATGCAAGGTTCCTGAAAATATAAGCAAATGTTTTGAATCAATCAGCAAAATGTAGCATCTAATGAGTGAAAATAATGATAATAAAGAGGTGGTCAAATCTATGAAATATTATTTGAGTAAAATTTTAAACGAATCATTTGAAGAATCGATTTCATCCGTCACTGAGGAACTAAAAAGAGAAGGATTCGGCATTCTCACCGAAATTGACGTGGAAGATACTCTTAAAGAAAAACTGGATGTGGATTTTCGGAAATACAAAATTCTTGGAGCATGTAATCCGCCATTGGCGCACAAGGCATTACAAGCTGAATCGCGCATCGGATTGATGTTACCCTGTAATGTGATCGTGCAGGATGTAGGCGGTGGGAAAACCGAAGTCGCTGCTGTCGATCCTTTCGTGATGATGCAGTCAATAAATAATCCGGATTTAGGTGAAATTGCCAACGAGGTTCAAACAAAACTAAAAAACGTGATCGATGCATTATAACAATTTGCTGGTAATACTAAAGACAGGATCATTAAATCAAATAATGGTTCTGAAAGCCCGGCTCAGTGCCGGGCTTTGATTTTTTACTTCATTTTAATAAGCTCACAATTACACCTGACACGTGAAAAAATTTTTATAATTATGTAATTTTCCTTTTGATTTACGCTAAAAATGTTTATTTTATGCATACTAAATCGATCCATTGAAGTTGAAAATCAAATCGCTTGAATATGAAAAAGAGATCATGACGCTATATTTGAAAATTCTTCGTTTTGTAAAGCCCTATTGGAAACTTATCATCCTGTCCGTTTTTTTAACATTGAGCTACGTTGTTTTTAATAATATTTCATTATGGGTTTCGGTCGATTTTATCAGAGAATTATTTGAGCCGGGCAAAAGTCGAGAGCAGGTTGTTCAGGATCAACCCACACAGCAAAACTCTCCGTTAACCGATGCAGAGCAAGCAAAAAATTTACTCGGACTGCAATCCGAGGGAAATCTCTATGATCGGGTAAATCGGTATATCAAAGATATCATTGTTCAGGAAAACAGATATGACACCTTGAAAATCGTGTGTCTGATTATCTTTCTGTCCTTTCTATTCAAAAATATCTCGCTCTATCTGAAGCGGGTGATTTTGACCTATGTACAACTGAAAATCATTGTGAACATCCGCAACCGGTTGCAGGAAGTAATGCTCCACCTGCCGTTGAAATATTTTTCCAAACGGCATTCGGGAGATTTAACATCGGTGCTGTTCAATGATGTGAATGCAGTAAATCATGTTTTGAAAGACAGCTTCGGTAAATTGCTGCTAACGCCGATACAGGTCGCCAGCAACCTGGTTATTCTGATTCTGATAAGCTGGAAATTATCGCTCATCACTTTTACGATTGTTCCGCTGAGCGGACTGCTAATCGTGAAGATCGGACAAAGCATTCGGCGCAAGAGCAGGCGCGTACTGCGACGCATCTCTGAAGTGGTCTCCGTATTTCAGGAAGCGGTAACATCCATTCGCATTGTGAAGGCGTTTACGTCCGAGAAACGAGAATATGACAAATTCAGGAATGCAAATGATCAATATTTCAAGGCACAATTCAGATCGAACCGGCTCAGTTTCGCCACCTCACCGCTGAATGAGACGCTGGGCATTCTCATTCTTGTCGCACTGTTATGGTATGGCGGAAATCTGGTATACAAAAATGCCGGACTGTCGGCAGAAGACTTCATTCGATATCTGGTATTTTTATTTACTATGTTTCAACCATTAAAAGAGCTGTCCGGCTTGAATAATGTGATCCAGAGCGGTCTGGCTGCGGCAGAGCGTATTTTCGAAGTGATCGAAACGCCGCAGGAAACGTATGAGAAGCCAGGTGCTAATGCGATCGATGATTTCAGAGAATCAATTATTCTGAGGGATGTTAATTTCAGGTACAATGAATCCGATCCGCTGGTTCTGAAAAAAATTAATCTTGAGATCAAAAAGGGACAGACCGTTGCGTTTGTCGGGCACAGCGGTTCAGGAAAGACAACGCTGGTCAATTTGATACCTAGATTTTTCGAGATCGAGAGCGGATCGATTCGCATTGATGGGGAAGATATAAAAAATTATACGCTAACATCGCTGCGAAAATTGATGGGTATTGTTACGCAGGATACAATCCTGTTCAATGATACCATCCGTGCGAACATCGCATATGGCTTGGATGCTGTTTCGGAAGATCAAATCATTAAGGCAGCGAAAGCATCGAATGCGCTTGAATTCATTGAAAATACGGAAAAGGGATTTGATACCGAGATTGGAGAAAAGGGCATAAAACTATCCGGCGGACAAAAACAGCGGCTTTCCATTGCCCGGGCGATTTTGAAAAATCCGCCGATTTTGATTCTCGATGAGGCAACTTCCTCGTTGGACACAGAATCTGAGAAGCTGGTACAGGAAGCCATCGACAAGTTGATGAAAAACCGCACCGTGCTGGCAATTGCGCATCGGCTATCCACGATAATTCACGCGGATCAGATTGTGGTTATCAACCGCGGCGAAATAAGCGACATCGGAACGCACCGGATGTTGCTGGAATCGAGCTCTATCTACCAGCAGTTATATGAAATGCAGTTCCGGGATGAACTTTTAGTTGAGGAAGAATGAACATTCTTAAAATAGATCCCTTTAAGCCGGAACCGCATCTTCTAAGAAAGGCGGCTGAAGTTATTTTAAATGATGGTGTGATCGGATATCCGACAGAAACAGTCTACGGCTTGGGTGCGAATGCCGAAAGCGATACTGCTGTTGAAAAAGTTTTCCGGTTAAAGGGACGGGATCAATCGAAGCCCATATTGGTGATTGCATCGAATATGAGGCAAATCCTGAATATGGCTGACACTGTTCCGCCGGAAGCAGAGACGCTTGCAAAACGATATTGGCCCGGTGCACTCACGATCATTTTTCGGGCAAAGGCGACTGTAAACAAGCGACTCCTGGGCAACGGACAATCTATCGGAATCCGGATTCCGGATAACCGGATTTGTCTGAAATTGATCGAAATATGCAATCGACCGTTAACATCGACAAGTGCAAATGAAACCGGCGGAGCTAATCCATTAAGCGCTGCAGAGGTAAATGATAATTTCGGAAACAGACTGGATCTGATTATAGACGGCGGAATTGCATCTTCGCGTATTGCATCGACGGTGCTGGATTTGACAGATAAAAATCCGGTCTTACGGCGAGCAGGAAGAATTAGCAAGCAAGATATTGAACAAACGATTAAACGAGAAATATATGAATCTATTTAAAAAC
>WJJN01000569.1 GCA_014729735.1 Candidatus Zhuqueibacterota bacterium | reverse complement strand
CTGTTCAACCCGGATGAAAAAGTTGCCGTAATCGTGATGACAAACACCGATGACGGCATTCCCTATTTTTACGCCAGGCGCGCGTACGAGCTGGTCGCGCCGGCGGTTATCAAAGCGGCGGCGCCGCCGGAGCCTGTGGCAGAAGTCGATCCTGTGTGGCAGAAATACGTGGGCATGTACCGCGATCCCTGGGGCTGGGATGCGAAAGTCATGATTATGGACGACAAGCTGGTGATGTATGGCTACGACTATCCGCCGGAGGACAATCCGCAGGAGTCGCTGGTCGAACTAACGCAGGAAGGAGAGCACACGTTTCGCAAGACCGGCGACAATGGCAATGGCGATCTCGTCGTTTTCGAGATGGAAAATGGTGAAGTAAAACAGGTGAAAACCGGAGAGAATTATATTTATCCGGTGAAAGAATAAATGAAATTCAGATATGTGTTACTTTCTGCTTTCATTTTATTTTCAGCAGTGAAAGCAGCTCAGCAAATGCCAAATCTCGGAATCGACATTGAAATCAAGGATTTGGCAACGGCGGAATCCCGGAATATCTGGCTGCCGTTGGAAAAGATCAAATCAATGCCTCTGGATTCGGCAGTGACAGATAGCGGTGAAGAGCAGCCGCCGCGTGTCTGGTACGGAGCGGCGCTCGAATCGGTACTGGCGCAATTTGCAGGTATTTCTATCGACCGGGTGCGGAAAATTTCCATCTCCGCGCCCGACGGCTATTCATCTGTGATTTACGGCGATCTGCTTGCAGGATTAAAAAGCGGCTTGTTCGCATTTCGGTTGAAAAATAAATCGAATTTCGTCGAAAGATATGGCAATTGCCGCCTCATTTTCCCTGATTTGCGCAGCATGTACTGGGTCAATAATCCCGTAAAAATGAACGTGGAAGTTGGCAGTGACAGCCGGACTTTGAATAGCGTTCGGCTGTTCTTTTTAAATCGCAGCGGGCTGAAATCTTCTGTAAAAATCGATTACAATTATCAGCCGTACGTTCCGGTAATGACACTATTAGCGAAATCAGGACGACCGGACAGCCATTTCCGGCTCCTTTCGCAGGATGGTCTGTTTCGCGAATATTCCCCCCATGAATCGAATAATCGCCTCCTCCTGAAAATGCAACCGGATAGTAGCTGGAATTTAACCGGTGTGGAAGTGCCGGGTGGATTGAAGACCCGGAATGTGTTTTCACTGATCACTGAAAAAACTGTGATTTTTTTGAAAGACTTGACGCAGCAGGAAACTCGGCTGTGGAATGAACGGTTTCTGCCTGAAAATCAGTCGGATTTCGAACTGACCTTTTTTGATAAATTAAATCATATTATTCGGGAATCAGCTCGTGTCGAAAGGGCGAATGTTTATTTACGGTTTTCAGAGATAGTGAAAAATAACCCGAATATCGAATATGCTGTTCTGAAATGGTAGGAAAGAATTTTGAAGAAGCTTGTCATCGCAGTGGTATTTTTTCTTATTTTGGCTGAATTAAAAGCGCAGGTCATTTTCTTTCCTGCTGATTCTGCCGTGTTTCAATGCGATGACATTGATTCCCTATTTATCTTTACGAGAGAATTCGGGGTGACGGCTCATGGAAATGGAATAAAGCGGCTGCGCTATGAAGGCGGGAGGATCACTGCGCAAAATATCCCTCCCTCGCTGAAAGTAAGAAATCCGGTGGCTGCTATTTTATATAGTCACCGAAAACCACTACCAGAGATTCCGGCAATCCTCGGAAGACTGGATACCCAAATTAGTCTCGACCGGCTGCTGCGGCATTATCTCTTTGGATTGAATAAATTTCGTGGCACCTCAGAACAGGGAGAAGTAAAAATTAATGTCTGGCAGCCGGCAGAAAAGTCGTCCGTTTTTCTGATCTTTCTTGAAAACGGTAAAATTCACACAAATCGAATGCCGCGAAAATCCGCTTATCAACCTGCAAATCTGGTTTCATTAACTTTAGATATTTTTCATGAAAATATGGATTCCATTGCCGGCGTCTGGGTTTCACCGCCGTCAACCGGAAATAATTTTCTTGCAGGAAAGATACTATCCCTGCTGGAACACGCGCCGCTGCTCGTGGAATTCTGGGATGGTTTCGGTTGGGAGATGCTCGAAAAGGCATTCCTCAGCGGAACGATCGATCCGGATGGAGCAGAAGTGCAAATGGCATACAGCATTTTTCCCCCTGAGACGCAAACAAATTACGCCGCAAAGATCACAGACGGATGTATTTCAACCGCTGCCGAACTAAATATTTTTACCGCGTTGCACAGCGCTGGAATCGATTACGCCGTTCTCGAAGGGGAGCGGTTGCCTTTTTCAATCCCGGGAAATGTAAAGCTGCACACTGCTGATAGTTCTGAAGAAAAGGATGAGAGAATATTTCAAAGTCTGCTTGCGGTAATCGAAAGCGATACCATCCCCTTCATCTTTGCGCATTATCATGGACTGGATGATTTGAGTCATGCATACGGACCGGATGATCCGCGAACAGTAGATCATTTGAAGCAGTTGTGGAAATGGCATCTTCAATTGCGGGAGTCATGGCATGGCACGATGTTAATCATTTCCGATCATGGGTCGCATGCTGTTGCAAATGATGATAAATTGAATATAAAATTTGTCGATAAAGGCACAAAGGGTACGCACGGTGATTTCCGGTTCTCGGATATGGCGGTGCCATTGATATCCCGGACGGGGCAGAAGCAGCAAATTATATCTCGCGAAAAAATTGAAATAGCACGGAATCTTCTGTTCGGTGCAATCCCTCAGGCAAACGATGCAACTAAAGACCTTTCTCAACTTATTTTCGTATTTGATGATTCATCCGACACACTCGACGCCCAGAATGATGCGCAGAAATTCGATCAAACATTCTCTTTTTCTTATCTTAAAAAAGGCAATGCATTTGAAGGCGAAATTCAGGGTAGATTATTAAAAGAATGGCTTCCTGTTTCCATGAAAGGCAAAATCGATCAAATCATCGTCCGTTCGTATGATGGAAACCAGATAGCTTTTTCTGCCCGGGATTTAGAGAAAAACACACTGGTACTTGCTTTGGAACGCGAGCCGGAGTATTCATTTACCCTCTATCCGCTAAAAGACCGTTTTCCGAATCGCATGGTGAAGTGGGTGGGCTCCATTGAAATTCATGAATAACCCGATCTCTTAAAAAAATAAACATTTTTTTGCCACTGATCTACACAGATTTTTTTGAAAATTTATAAAATCCGTGTCTATCAGTGTCATACCGTGTCTAATATTAAATAAAAAATCCCCTTCCGGAAAACAGAAGGGGATTTTCATTGGAACTTATATGAATTACTTCTCTGCCAAACGTTTGTAGAATTCGTAACGTGATTTCACGTTTTCCTCGAACTCGTTCCAGTAGCCTTCCACCTTATCCGGGAAGGTCTGGCGCAGAGATGTATATCGTTTTTCACCCTTCAGGAATTCCTTCACATTGCTCTTCGGCTCTTTGCTATCAAGGATGAACGGATTCTTTCCCTCAGCCTTTAACTTCGGATTATAGCGATAGAGGAGCCAGTAGCCGGTATCCACGGCTTTCTTTTCCTCTTCCTGAGCCCGTCCCATATCGATTCCGTGATTGATACAGGGCGCATAAGCAATGATAATTGCCGGACCATCGTATTCCTCAGCCTCGGTCACTGCTTTGATGAACTGGTTCTTATTCGCACCCATTGCCACGGATGCGACGTAAACGTAACCATACGTCATCATCATCATTCCGAGGTCTTTTTTGAAGGTCGTTTTACCAGCTTCGGCGAATTTCGCAACAGATCCCAACGGCGTTGCTTTGGAAGCCTGTCCGCCGGTATTCGAGTAAACTTCGGTATCCATCACCAGGACGTTCACATTCCGTCCAGTTGCCATCACATGATCAAGACCGCCGTAACCGATATCATACGCCCAGCCATCGCCGCCGAACGACCAGATGCTCTTATCGACAAAATACGTATCCAGTTCTTTGATTTTCTGCAGGATTCGTTTTTCATCGCCATTCGCCTTTCCGATCGCAGCCGGTAGCAATTGCTGAATTTTCTGCGCATTGGCTTTTGCATCGGCATCTGTTTTCTTCCAGAGCTCGAGCGTTTTGTTCAATGCATCCCGTAATTCACCGGAAACACCGTTATTTAAAATATTTTGAACATTTGCCTGCAACTGACGCCGGTTGGCATCCACTGCCAGCCGCATACCGAATCCGTATTCCGCATTGTCCTCGAATAGTGAATTTGCCCATGCAGGACCGTGACCCTGTTTGTTTTTGGTATACGGAATCGTCGGAAACGTTGCGCCCCAGATTGATGAACAACCGGTCGCGTTCGCAATGATCATGCGGTCGCCGTAAAGCTGGGTGATGAGCTTGGCGTACGGTGTTTCACCACAGCCCGCGCACGCACCGGAGAACTCCAACAGCGGTTGCTTGAACTGGCTCCCTTTGATGCTGGCTTCTCGTGCCATATTACCGAGATTATCTTCGGGCAGAGATTCAAAGAAAGCAACATTCTCATTTTCACCGGCAGCACGCTCATCTTCGATTGGCTTCATCACCAGCGCTTCTTTAGGACACTCATTGACGCAAGCCTGACAGCCCTGGCAGTCTTCGATATAGACCTGAATTTTGTAATCGTAATCGTTTTTATCTTTTGCCAATGCAGTCAATGTATTGAACGTTTCCGGCGCATCTTTCAGCAGAGAGCGCTCGATCAGTTTCGGGCGAATCGATGCGTGCGGACAGACGAACGAACACTGATTACACTGAATACAATTTTCAGGGATCCAGTGCGGCACGTAAGGAGCCACGCCACGTTTCTCCAGCTTCGTGGTACCAGAAGGAACAAATCCATCGAATGGCATGTGCGAAACCGGAATATCGTCACCCTTTTCCCGCATGATCTTTTCAATGACGTTTTTGGTGAAATCATCAGAATCATCGGGAACGAGCTTGGTTTCTTCCATGGATTTACCCGGAAGCTCCTTTGGAATTTCGATCTGTTCAAGCGCTTCGTCGGTTTTATCCACAGCGTCCCAGTTCATCTTCACGATTTCGTCGCCTTTTTTACCATACGTTTTCTTTATAGCATCTTTAATCATCTGAATTGCCTGCTTTCGCTCCAGCACACCGGATATCAGAAAGAATGCCGTCTGCATGACTGAGTTAATTCGATTCCCCAATCCTACGCTATTCGCTATGTGCAGGGCATTGATATTGTAAACTTTAATATTTTTGTTGATGATTGTTTGCTGCATATCCCTGGTAAAATGCTGAAATACCTCCTCATCTTCCCATTGAGAATTCAGCAGAAAAACACCATTTTCTTTGATGCCTTCCAGCACATCGTAGCGACCGACAAATGCCGGATTATGACATGCAATGAAATCGGCATTCATGACCAGATACGGCGACTGGATCGGCTTTTTGCCGAACCGCAAATGGCTGCGGGTAATTCCACCGGATTTCTTTGAATCATACTGGAAATAACCCTGCGCGTACATATCCGTATTATCGCCGATAATCTTGATCGAATTCTTATTCGCACCAACGGTTCCGTCCGAGCCGAGTCCCCAGAATTTGCAGCTAATCGTGCCTTCAGGAATGGTATTGATGTGCTCTTTCACCGGAATCGATGTGCCGGTCACGTCGTCGTTAATACCGACGGTAAAGCCGTGTTTTGCTTCTCCGTCCAGATAATCGTAAACAGCCTTGACCATCGACGGTGTGAACTCTTTTGAAGACAGTCCGTAGCGACCACCAATGATATTGATGCCCGGTTTGTCTCTCAATGCACTGACCACATCCAGATAAAGCGGTTCACCAATCGCACCCGGCTCTTTGGTTCTGTCCAGCACCGCGATTTTCTTTACAGTATCCGGCAGAATTTTAGTAAAATGTTCCAGCGAGAATGGTCGGAAAAGCCGCACCTTGATCGCGCCCAGTTTCGCACCCTGTTTCTCATTCAGATAATTGATGGTCTCCTCGACTGTTTCGCAGCCGCTGCCCATCAACACGATGACTTTTTCAGCATCCGGTGCGCCGATGTAATCGAACAGGTGGTATGCTCTGCCGGTGATTTCGGCTAATTTGTCCATGTATGCCTGAACAATTGCCGGCGTCGCCAGATAATATTTATTCACGGTCTCGCGACCCTGAAAATAGACATCCGGGTTCTGTGCACCGACTTTGACTCGCGGTCGCTCCGGATTCAGTGCACGCATTCGGAATTGCTCGACATATTCCGGATTCATCATCTCACCCATTGTCTCATAATCGATGATTTCTATTTTTTGGATTTCATGAGATGATCTGAAGCCGTCAAAGAAATTCAGGAACGGAACCTGCGATTTCAGAGTTGCAAGATGCGACACGACTCCCAGGTCCATGATTTCCTGAATCGAGCTTGCAGCCATCAGTGCATATCCGGTATTTCGTGCGGACATCACGTCGGAGTGATCTCCGAAAATAGAGAGAGATTGGCATGCCAGCGAGCGGGCTGAAACGTGAAATACGGTGGGCAGCATTTCACCAGCGATTTTGTGCATGTTCGGCAACATCAGCATTAAGCCCTGTGATGCAGTAAAGGTGGTTGTAAACGCACCCGCAGATAACGATCCATGTACAGCGCCTGCTGCACCGGCTTCTGACTGCATCTCAACTACGTCGACCGGTTGACCAAAGATGTTTTTAAGCTTATTGGCTGCCCAGGTATCGGCATATTCACCCATCACAGAAGACGGAGTGATCGGATAGATTGCTGCAACGTCGCTAAACGCATAACCAACATGGGAGGCAGCCATATTCCCATCCATAGTTTCCTTTTTGAATTTCTTCATTTTACCCTTTCTATAAATTGTCATTCCACTATTTTTTAAATTAGATAGATTTAATAGAACTCAAATGATTCTTATGTTTCCAATTACTTCGAACCCTTACGGGACTTTTCTTTTCTGCATATTCTTTATTTATAGACATTGGATGTCATTCCGGGCTTGTCCCGGAATCTCCTCATCGAAAAGTCAGGAGATTCCTGCATTCGCAGGAATGACAATAAATAATGACTTTTGATACAGCTCCGGTATGTTTATAGCATAAATCCTAAATCAAAAAATCCTGTAACGGCGACATGTATGTTTATTATCAAAAATTCGGAAATCTTTAAAAATCAATCGGTGAAGATTTTACATCCCTCATTTCAACTTAAATTCTTCTAATGTAATAAAAAAAAATTAAAGATGAAAGGATTTTATTTGAATTTATTGATAAAAATATTAGCCCGCGGGATTCCGGGTACGGTAAAGTGGTTTATGCTTGCCGTTTATAAAAATATAGAAATCCCGCGGAATATATAATGTAATTTCAATCACTGCAAGGATCCGAACGAAAACAGCGACAATATCATCCTGATTCTACGTCGCGGGTTTATCCTTACCTGACAGATTGATTTTTTTTGATCGATTTATGAATTTTTCTGTTTTTAATTTTTCATTCTTAATTTTTAATTGCAGCTTGTCTGCCGGTATACTACTTGTCTTTTTTCAAAAGGATCCGGCTGTCGGCTACCGAGCATCCCTGACCTTCGGGGTAAACAATCAACGGGTTGATGTCCAGCTCCGAAATCTCGGGATGATTGGAAACGAGCTGCGATAACCTGAGTATGCAATCCTTAATTGAATTTATATCAGAAGGCGGATTACCGCGTACGCCCTGCAAAATTTTATATGCCTTAATCGTTTGTACCATACGTTCCGCGCTTATTTCCCACATGGGTGCCAGACGGAAGGTCACATCTTTCATCACCTCGACGAATGTACCACCTAGCCCGAACATGACCATGGGTCCGAATTTCGGATCTCTGAAAGAACCCAAAATGACCTCGACGCCCTTTTGCGCCATTTTCTCGATCAACACGCCATCGATGCGGGCATCTTCCTTAAACTTTTTTGCATTCGATATGATCTGTTCGTATGCCTGCTTTGCATCTTCCAGCGTTTTGATTTTCAACATGACACCGCCGGCATCGAACTTGTGAACGATATCCGGAGAGACAATTTTCATCGCCACAGGCGGCTCCACTTTCTGCAATGACTTTTCGATTTGCGAGACATCGTTTACTACAACAGAACGCAGCGTGGGAAAGCCGTACATTTCAAGAATTCTATTGGCTTCTTTTTGACCGAGATATATTTTATCTTTACCCGCCAATTTCGATTCTATGAATTTAGCTGTTTCTTCTTTTTCAGCTTCAAAATGGAGATGTGTTCTTTTACCGAACTTCATGTGGTTACTGAACCAAACCATGGATGACATGGAATTAACAGCTTCTTCCGGAAATGCATAATTTGGAATACCGTTTCGTTCGAGATAGTCAATACCCTCCGAAACATCCACGATACCCATGAAAGAGCACAGCACCGGTTTATCGATTCCCTTGACAGCAGAAGGGACAATTTGCGCGGTTTCCAGAATGTCGGTCATTGCCTGTGGTGTTAAAATGACAATTGCACCGTCGACGTTTTCGTCCTGTAAAATTTTATGGATTGCAGCTTCGTATCTTTCATGGGTCGCATCTCCGATGACATCCACCGGATTTTGAATACTGGCTGTAGGCGGCAGGCTTTCTTTCAGGCTTTTCTTTGTATCTTCGGAAAGCTCGGCGATTTCGAGTTCATAGCGAATCGCAGCATCGGTTGCCATGATTCCGGGACCACCGGCATTGGTGATAATCGCGATCCGGTTACCTTTTGGCAGCGGCTGCTGTGCAAAGGCGACTGCGTTATCAAGCAATTCTTTAATGCTATCTTTTCGCTGAATACCACTTTGCAGGAAAATGGCATCATACGCAGTGTCCGAACCAGCCAGCGAACCAGTGTGAGATGCTGCGGCTTTCGCTCCGGCAGCAGAACGACCTGATTTCAGAGCGAGCATCGGTTTTTTCGTTTTCCAGGCGATTTCCCGGGCAGTTTCAAGAAATTCCCGACCACTGGTGATGTCCTCAAGGTACATGATAATGACATCTGTCTCCGGATCATCTTTCAGGTAACGCAATAAATCGATTTCATTCACATCGGCTTTATTCCCGAAGCTGATGAATTTCGAAAAACCAATGTGCCTTCCTTCTGCATAATCAAGAACCGAGGTACACAACGCGCCGGACTGAGAAATAAACGCGATATTTCCTCTTTTCGGCATTTTCGTGGCAAAGCTTGCATTCATCGAAACTTCGGGATTCGTATTCATGATCCCTAAACAGTTCGGTCCGATCATGCTGATATCATGCTTTTTTGCCACGGTTTTCAGCTCTTCTTCCAGTTCCACACCCTTGCCGCCAATTTCCTTAAACCCGGCTGTAATTACAACTGCGCCTTTAACGCCCTTTTGTCCTGCTTCTTCCAGGACTTTCGAGACCACTTTAGACGGAACTACAATAACAGCCAGATCGATTTCATCTGGTATATCAGAAAGACTGGGATAGGCTTTAATGCTCTGGATCGCATTCGATTTTGGATTAACCGGATATAGAACTCCCTGAAAACCACTTCCGATGAGATTTGAAATAATCGCATTTCCGACACTGCCGGGGCGGTTCGATGCTCCGACAACAGCAATAGATTTCGGATTCATTATAGCATCAATATGATTTGACATTTAGCCTCCTAAAAAGAATATATCAACAAGATGAATGATAATATATATTATTAAAAGAATGATAGCCGTCCAATCTCACGCAGTCTTAATTCACCCTTTCCGAGAAGTTTTTTAATTTTTAATTGAATTCCATAGCGAAATTGCTGTATCACATAGGGTGATCATTCGTTTTTAGTTAACGAATAAAATACGGGAGTCGGTGAAGGTAGTGATCGACGGTTATCATGCAAAACGGAACTAATTAAGACTTTATTACACGATTTTGTGACATAAAAAGTTCAATATAAATTTAAAAAAATTCAGTCATGTACTGAATCGGTAGCTTTCCAAAAATAATTAATAAATATGCCATGACACATTTTTATTGACAAATTCACTAAAAATGCTAAATTTAGATAAATAAGTTCTGGATCGAAATGCTACCTATGAAGAGCAATCCTGAGGAATGTTATGCAAGAAGAGGGCTAAATGAACAAAATAATCGGAACAAGCAATCGTGTTCTGGAAGTAAATTTAACACATAAAACTGTAACTGAATTCCATATCTCCCGCGACGAGCGGCGTTTGTTTCTCGGGGGGAAGGGACTCGGGCTGAAGCTGCTCTATGAACGGTTGACACCAGGCATCGATCCGCTGGGCTCTGAAAATATTCTCGTCTTCATGATGGGGGTTTTCATGGGGACCGGCGCACCCTGTTCCGGTCGCTTCGCCGCTTTGACAAAATCACCGCTGACAGGTATTCTGGTATCTTCCTCCTGCGGCGGTCCATTTGGAATGGCTTATAAAACAGCCGGCTACGATGGTTTGATCATCATCGGTAAATCGGATGTACCTGTCTATCTCGCAATCGATCACAAGGGTGTGAAATTTGAGATTGCAAACAAACTCTGGGGGCTGGATACAGAAAAAACTCAGAAGGCAATCGCACCCGATGGAGAGGGAGGATCGCTGGCAATCGGTCAGGCTGGGGAAAATAAAGTTTTATTTGCCAATGTCGCGTCCGGTGGACGATTTTTCGGACGCGGCGGGATTGGCGCTGTCATGGGTGCCAAAAAATTGAAGGCGATTGTCGCCTTTGGAAAAACTCATAAGATTGTCCCGGTTGATCAACCGGCTTTTGATCGGATAAAAAGCAAAGCGATTCGTTATATCAATCACAATATTATCACCGCGGAAAAATACCGCTTTTACGGCACAGCTTCGAATGTGAATTACTGCAATGACGGAAATATTTTGCCGGTGAGAAATTTTTCGGACGGGCAACATGAAAAAGCGCATTTGATTACAGGGGAATTCATGAAGGAAAAGTACGGTGCAAAACCGAAAACATGCGTTCCCTGTTCCATTCTGTGCGGACATGTCGGTAAAATGGCGGATAATAAAGTCCGCAAAATACCGGAATATGAAAGCACTGCCCTACTTGGTCCCAACTTGGGTATCTTTGATTCGGATATCATTGAGAAATGGAATGACCAGTGCGGACGACTCGGTTTGGATACGATTTCCACCGGTTTAACGCTATCCTATTTAATGGAAGCCGGCGAAAAAGGACTGGTGGAGACTGATCTCCAATTTGGGAATCCGGTAGGCATCGAGGAGACTATCGAGAACATTGCCTGGCGAAGAGGATTTGGCGACGAAATTGCAAACGGCTCGCGCTGGTTGTCCGAAAAATACGGCGGCAATGAATTTGCAATTCAGGTTAAAGGTCTGGAAATGGGCGCGTACGATCCACGTGGAGCATGGGGACAGGGATTATCTTATGCCGTGGCAAACCGCGGTGCCTGCCATCTCTCGGCAACGACTTTTGCACTGGAAGTGTTCTTCAATTTTCTGAAACCGAACACAACCCGTGCAAAGGCGAATTTCGTGCGTTTCTTCGAAAACATGTATTCGTCCCTGAATTCGATGCAAACCTGTTTGTTTACCGCTTTTGCTTATGCACTGGAGCCACCCATTGTCAAATATACT
>WJJN01000568.1 GCA_014729735.1 Candidatus Zhuqueibacterota bacterium | reverse complement strand
GTCGGGGCGACTGGATTTGAACCAGCGACCCCTTGACCCCCAGTCAAGTGCGCTAACCGGACTGCGCTACGCCCCGATCATTGTCCTGATATATTGTTTTTAACTTTGTATTCCTGATCCCCTGTTTTTTCCTCCTCCGGCGATTTATCTGCGGTGTTCTCAGCCGCATTTTCTTCCGGCTGGTCCAGGTTGTCGTTCAGGATGTCCAGAATTTCCTGCAGGTCGCGGCGGATGTCTGCTATCATTTCTTCTTTTGTAAAATCGTTAAACGGAATCGCCATTTGGATCGGTTTTTCTTTGAGTACGGACTTCAGTTTCTGCCGCGCGCCTTCGATGGTAAATTTTTCTTCGTATAACAGTTTCTTGATATAGAAAATCAGCTTGATGTCGTTTAATCTGTAAATCCGGTTCCCTGCCCTGTTTTTCGCCGGTCGGAGCTCACTGAACTCCGTTTCCCAATAGCGAAGCACGTACGCTTTCAAGGAAGTCAACTTGCTGACTTCGCTGATGGAATAATACAATTTTTTTATAGGTTTCGGTTTCATAATGCGTTACAGTGGCAGATGAGATTTTATTATAATAAATATATGCTTAAATTGCAATACTTTTTTTGATTTTTTTCATGCGATGGTAATAAACAGAGCCATTCGCAAAAAAACTGATCGCTTTCTGGCGGATATTATCGAGACGGGTACATAGCGGATGTTCCAGTTTCAGTTTGAACCAGAGCAGGCTGTCGATTGCGTACACGCCCATGCGGGGAATGGCATAAATTTTCAGATGCGGCGCTATCGAATTATCCGGCGCCAGGCAGCAGCCGCCGTCATAACCGGCAGCAATTGCCTGTCCAATAACCACGCTGTTGTAACGATTATACGGATAGGAAATGATTCGGACCGGCGCCGACAGCCGGTTTTCGAGATCTATTTTTGATGACCGCAGCTCTGTCAACTGCTTCTCCGGCGAAAGCCCGATCAAATCGGCGTGGGTCGCGGTGTGCGAGCCGATCTCCCAGCCCGCGGCGATCAGTTCGCGGAGCTGCTGAAAATCAAGATGCATACACGTCCTGCCGCCAAGATTGACGTCCCAAGAATTGCATTTTCCGATATATTCCGATACCACGAACACCGTCGCGGTGAAGCCATATCTTGCCAGGACCGGAAAGGCATGCTCGTAAACAGACCTGTATGCATCATCGAAGGTAATTACAACCGGTTTCGCTGCCTGCACATCGCCGAAAATAATGTCCTCGATTTTCACGGACTGAAATCCTCGTTCGTGCAAAAACCGGATCTGCTTTTCGAACGCGCGCGGCGAAACCGTATTGATCCCCCATTCCAGCGCAGTGTCGATTTTGTGATATGCCAAAATGGGGATCTTCATGCAATTGCTATTTTAATACATCTTCCAGTTTATGATATTCCAGATCGAACGCTTCGGCAACGCCTTTGTATGTTACTTTGCCGTGGATAATGTTCACACCCGGTGCAATTTCCTGATTTTCTTCCACAGCCTTTACATAGCCTTTATTCGCAATCTGGACTGCGTACGGCAGCGTTGCGTTGGTCAGTGCGATGGTGGAAGTTCTTGGTACTGCGCCCGGCATATTTGCCACGCCGTAATGGATCACGCCGTCGACGTCATAGGTCGGATTTGCATGGGTCGTCGGCTTGATCGTTTCCACGCAGCCGCCCTGATCCACTGCCACATCCACGATGACCGAGCCTTTTTTCATCAATTTCAGCATATCCCGAGTAACGAGATGCGGGGCTTTTGCGCCGTGGATCAATACAGCACCGACGACCAAATCCGCATCGGAAATTGCCATGCGAATATTTTCGGGATTCGACATCAGCGTAGTGACGTTTTTCGGGAGCACGTGATCCAGATAGCGCAACCGGTCGAGGTTGATATCCAGCACCACGACATTCGCGCCGAGTCCTGCCGCCATTTGCGCGGAATTGATTCCGACAATACCGCCGCCGAGAATGATGACTCGCGCCGGTGCAACGCCGGTAACGCCGCCCAACAGCAGTCCGCGACCGCCGAACAGTTTTTCGAGACAGCGGGCGCCGGCTTGAATAGCCAATCGTCCAGCAACCTCGCTCATCGGATTTAACAGCGGCAGGCTGCCGTCTGCTTTTTCGATAGTTTCATACGCAATTGAAATAGAATTGGTCTTAATCAGCGCATCGGTTAGCTCGCGGGAAGCGGCAAAATGAAAATAAGTAAACAGGATTTGATTTTCCCGAATCATCGACCATTCCTGTTCCAGGGGTTCTTTTACTTTCATTATCATATCGGCTTTTGCGAATATTTCATCAGGAGTATCAATGATTTTCGCGCCGGCTTTCTTGTAGGCATCATTCTCAAAACCGCTGCCAACACCGCCGTTGTTTTCGACAAAAACAGTATGACCATGCGAAATAAGAATCTCTGCACCGGAAGGCTGCAGTGCAATGCGATTTTCATTTGCCTTTATCTCTTTTGGCACTCCGATTATCATTAATTAGTCCCTCCTCAGTTTGGTTTTAAATATGATCTATGTTAATTTTAGATGGCTTTCATTGGTTTCAATACAGTCGTAAAATATGAATCATTCCCGTATAATTCATTTGCAACATTGCAAACATCACCAACTGACACGCGATCAATTTTTTCCAGGATATCATCGAGCGTGAAATGTCGATTGTAATAGATTTCGTTTTTCGCAAGCCTGTTCATACGTGCCATTGTGCTTTCCAGTCCCAGCATCAAATTGCCTTTGAGCTGATTTTTCAGGTTTGTGAGAATTTGCTCATCAAATGTGTTATTCGACAACTCTTTTAATTCCGCTTTGATCAAATCAAGAATGGGATCGATATGGCGTTTGTCGGAGCTGAAATAAATTCCGAATAATCCGTTATCTATTGAAAAATCAAGAAAGCTGAAAATCGAATAAACAAGTCCCAGCTCTTCCCGCACTTTTTGAAAAAGAAGCGAACTCATTCCTCCGCCGAGATAGGTGTTGATTACCATTAATGGAAATTTTCTGTCATCAGTATATGGGTATGCCAGTGTGCCCAGGCATACATGTGCTTGAGTACATTTGTCTTGAATAACTTTTTCAACATAATCGGCGTGGCGGTATGTTTGTGATATCCGTGGTTTATTCTCAGGTAGTCCGGTGAAAGAATCCTGAATTAAATCAACAACTTCTTTGTGTTTAAGATGCCCGGCGGCTGAAATTACGATGCGGTTGGTAGCGTAGCCATTTCGAAAAAAATCGAGCAGTTGTTTCCGGGTGAATAGTTTTACGTTACGCTTGGTTCCATATACTGGAAAGCCCAGTGGGTGGGCTGGAAATACATTCTGATAAAAATGCTCGAACACCATTTCATCCGGCGTATCTTTATAGTGATTGATTTCATTCAGTATCACCTCTTTTTCTTTTTCCAATTCCGTGGGATCGAATAGTGAATTGGTAAGAATATCCGCGAGGACATCAAAGGAAAGCAGAAGATGTTCATCTAATACATGGGCGGAATAACACGTCAGCTCTTTTGTTGTAAATGCATCGAGACTTCCCCCAACTTTCTCAAGGCTCTCTGCGATTTGACGTGTGGTTCGGTTTCTCGTGCCTTTGAATAGCATGTGCTCGATAAAGTGTGAAATACCGTTATTATTCGCGTTTTCGTCCCGCGAGCCAACGGTAATCCACACTCCCAAAGCAACTGAACGAACATGAGGAATTTCTTCAGTTACGATTCGTAATCCATTTTCTAACTCGGTTTTACTATAGAGTGAGGTGTGGATCATATCTATCGAAACCTTATCACGAACTCCTGCCGGAATCGGAATTTGCTTTCAGCAATGCTTTCCGGCTTAAATCCAATTTCCCCTGGGGATCGATTTTCTGAAGTTTTACCTCTACCGTGTCACCGACTTTCAGAACATCTTCGACCCGGTTAATCCGGCGGACGTCGATTTCAGATATATGCAACAGCCCTTCCTTGCCAGGCAATATTTCGACAAACGCACCGAAATTCATTATCTTTTTCACCTTGCCGGTGTAAACTTTGCCGACTTCCGGTTCTTCCACAAGATGTTCGATCATCTGGCGTGCTCTGTTTGCATTTTCCTGATCCACAGAAGCAATGGTCACAACACCTTCATCATTAATATCGATAGCAACATCTGTTTTTTCGATAATATCACGGATAGTTTTGCCTCCGGGTCCGATCACCATGCCGATCATATCGACATTGATCTTGAATGTCATGATCCGCGGTGCATACGATGACAACTGGCTGCGCGGCGCATCGATGGTTTTGTTCATGATGTCCAGAATATACAACCTGCCCTGCCGCGCCTTTTCAAGAGCATCTCGTAGAATTTCGATGTCCATCCCTTTTATTTTGATGTCCATCTGAAACGCAGTGATGCCTTCTTTCGTGCCGGCTACTTTAAAATCCATGTCGCCTAAATGATCTTCTTCGCCCAGGATATCGGACAACACGACAAATTCATCTTCTTCTTTGACTAGCCCCATTGCGATGCCACTCACCGCGTCCTTAATTGGAACTCCTGCATCCATCAACGAAAGCGTGCCTGCGCAAACGGTTGCCATGGAAGACGATCCGTTTGATTCGAGGATGTCCGAAACTATGCGAATGGTGTATGGAAAAACTTCATCGTTGGGAATGACATTTTTAAGCGACCGTTCGGCGAGATTTCCGTGTCCGACTTCCCGGCGGCTGGTGCCGCGGATCGGTCGAACTTCACCGACGCAAAAGGGCGGGAAATTATAGTGAAGCATGTAACTCTTTGAAAACTCACCTTCCAGCTCATCCATTTTCTGCTCATCCATTTTCGTGCCCAGCGTGGTTGCCGCCAGCGCCTGGGTTTGTCCACGAGTGAACAGTGCCGAGCCGTGAGTTCGCGGAAGCAGCCCAACCTCGCACTCGATGGTGCGAATGTCGTCCGGAGATCTGCCGTCGAGACGAACGTTGTCTTTGATAATCATCTCTCGGACGAGTTTCTTTTCGATGTCGCCGACTACCGAAGTAATCGTCTTACGGCATTCGGGATGTTCTTCCTCGTATTTTTCCTCCATTTCATCCACGAATGCTCGCATTGCATCGCTGCGGTCAGATTTTTCCTGTATCTTGAGAAACTCAGGAACTTTCGGCAGGGCTTCATCGGTGACCTTTTTCACCAGGTCTTCATCAACTTCCGGCAGGCTCACTTCCATTTTGGGTTTGCCACAATCGGCGACCAGTTTTTCCTGCATGTCAACAATCTGCTTGATTGCCTCATGCCCAATCTCCAGCGCTTCGAGCATGTCATCCTCGGAAACTTCCACGGCTTCGCCTTCTACCATGATAATCGAATCTTTACCGCCACTGATGACCAACTCAATATCGCTGGTCTCCAGCTCAGTATAGGTCGGATTGATCACGAATTCGCCGTTAATGCGTCCGACTCTCACTGCTGCGATTGCTTCGTGGAACGGGATATCGGAAATCGCCAGTGCTGCCGATGCACCAATAAGACCCGGTATATCTGCGTCATTTTCTTTATCCGCCGAAAGCACGGAAATGATTATTTGCACTTCATTTCGAAAACCGTCCGGAAATAGAGGACGGATCGACCTGTCGATAATTCGACTGCTTAGAATCTCGTTCTCGCTGGGTTTTCCTTCTCGCTTAAAAAAGCCGCCGGGAATTTTGCCGGCAGCATACGCTTTTTCTCTATATTCAACAGTCAACGGAAAAAAATCAATTCCTTCAACCGGTTCTTTTGAAGCCACGGCTGTTGCCAAAATAACTGTCTCGCCGTAAGAAACGAGAGCCGCTCCGTTTGCCTGTTTTGCTAATCTTCCGGTTTCGATCGAAAGGGGACGATCAGCCAATGTTAATTCTTGTTTGAAAATCATTATTCCTCCAAAAGGCAGCGCCTAATTGTTATCGTCTTATCCCTAGTTCTTTAATGATTTGACGATACCGCTCAATGTCTTTTTTGTATAGATAATCAAGAAGTCTTCGTCTTTTACCAACTATTCTCAACAGCCCGCGACGAGTATGATGATCCTTTTTATTCGTTTTCAAATGTTCAGTCAGTTCATTAATACGTGATGTGAACAGAGCAATCTGAGATTCCGCGCTGCCGGTTTCTTTCTCATCATGTTTTAGACTGTACTTTTTGAAAATTTCTGCCTTTTGCTCACTCGTTATTGCCATTAAAAAACTCCTTAAAATAATTTAGTGTGCTTCTTTGAATTTTTCCAATGTAATGGAATCTTCTATTTTATAATCCCCCACTCTTGTTCTGCTTAAAGATTGTAAATGTCCGCCGCACCCGATCTGCTTTCCGATATCTCTGGCAAGTGCCCTGATATAAGTACCCCTGGAGCACACCACTTTTATCGTCACGTCAGGCAATTTAAAATCGATAATATCAATCGAATGTATGTTTACAATTGCGGGCTGACGCTCTACGACTTCGCCCTGTCTGGCAATCTTGTATAACCTTTTGCCCCCTATTTTTTTTGCTGAGAACATCGGGGGAATCTGAGGAATTTCACCGATGAATTGCTGACAAACTTTTTTAAATTCTGTAACTGTTATCTGAGGCACCGGCTGTGAATTAAT
>WJJN01000567.1 GCA_014729735.1 Candidatus Zhuqueibacterota bacterium | reverse complement strand
GGATACTTATTTTTTAGCTTCTCGACAATCATCGTAATGTTCGGTTGCTTTGTGTTCAGTTTCAATAAATTTGACATTTCCACAATTTCTTTTCTGACATCTGTTTCGATTTGGGTGATTTCCAAAACAGCAGCCTTTTGTTCAATATGATCTGTTAAAAGGTTGTTAATATTCACGTTTTTCAAGGCAATATTTTGTTGAATCAGGCAATTATATAAATCTTCATAAAGCTTTATTTCTTTGTCGATCAATCTCAGAATTCTAAATAATACATATTCCATTTGTGTTACTCCTCAGGTTCATTTTCAGGATTGGTTGATGTCCAGCATGTTCGTATTTCCATAATAGGTTTTTTTTACTGGTTGTGTAATCCGGTTCAGTTTCTGTACGATGTGCTGAATACGCCACGCGTTTTTCTCAATAATTTGCAGTTTTTCGATAATCCACGTCGGAATCTTCTCTTTGCTTAACAGCAATAATTGAATATTGCCCAGAATAGGTGTCAGCGGATTATTAATTTCATGGTTAATTGCGACGGCGGTTTCCATTAGCACAGATAATTTTTCTTTTTCCAGTAGTTCTTTCTTCAACTCCTTTAATTCTGAAATGTCTTTTCCGATAAACAGTATTCCCAAATTCTCATTATGTTTGTCCTTGATTAAAGATAATGAAAAACTTATTGGTATGTACTCTCCGGAAAATGCAAAAAAATCTATCTCATAATTCCGAATAGACTGCTGATTCAAAAGCTTTTCGATGAAATTTCCCTTCCCGGCTTTTGGTGATAAATAATCGAATATAGGGGTGTTCATGATAGTCTCGGCAGAATAGCCGAAAATTTCTTCTGCCGCCCTGCTAAATGAGGTAACCGATCCGCTCATATCCGTAGTAATAATAGCATCGGGTGAGCAATGAATTAAATTTTCTAGAAAATCTTTTGCATGTTGTACCGCTTTATGCAATCCCTCATTTTTGACTTTTATTTTGTTTGTAAAAAGAACTGTATCGATGACGTTTATCAACTCTTTATGACCAAATGGTTTATTCAAATATGCTGCCAGTCCCATCTGGAATAACTCATTTTTCTTTGCAGGACATTCGTTCACGGCTGTTAACATAATTATCGGCAAAGAAGCAAGCAACGGATCCTGTGTCACTTTTTTATAAACTTCGTATCCGTTCATTCCCGGCATCAGGTAATCGAGCAGAACCAGATCCGGTCGATCCGAGCGCATCCGGTCGAGACCGCTCTGCCCGTTATAAGCAGAGATCATTTCGTAACCGGCATCGGTCAATAATCGATTGCTGAGCTGGTGCATGACTTCATCGTCATCAATGAGTAATATTTTGCCTTTCAACAGATACGTCTCCCTGCGGAATTGCCCTTGAAATTAAATCATTTAATTGTGGCGCGAGCGATTCGATCATTTTCATCAATACATCGAGCTGTTTTGGTCCAAAAGCATTTGGTACGATATGTGCCAAATTTAATACACCGATAACAGTGTCATTGTAGATAATGGGAATTGCAGCAAACGAGCGGATGGGGTTATGCATGTGTCTCGCCCCCCGATGGATGTCGGGCAGACATACATAGCGCTTTTTCTGAGCCAGCCAGGCTGATAAGCCATGTCCCATTTTAAAATTCATTGTGCGTATTAAGTTGCAATCGTTGCCATACTTTGCAACGTTTTCAAGCTTTTTCTCTTTTTTGTTTAGAATGAGCAAATTTGCCGAGTTAAAATCAACGTTCTCTTTAATATCCATTATTATTTTTTTATATAAGGATTTTGAGTCCATTTGATCTAAATCCAATTTGAAATTGCTATTTGAGGTGGCTTGTAGCCATGATGGAAGTTTGAACATAGCATTATTCTCCGTGCTGATTAAAGCAGAACTGTATTCCGTGGTGTAAACGATTAAGGTGAAGTAGCGATATAATAGAATCCCTGATAAAGTCTCAATATTTATTCGCCAGATTCTTGGAATACTTTAGAAGCGTGATTACCACATCTTCTTGGCGATAACTGTTCTAATTCATGATTTCATCGTGCATTTTATGCTTTAAATTCGAAATTGCCTTGGTATGTATTTGCGATACCCGGGATTCCGTAATATCCATAACCTGACCAATTTCTCGTAAAGTTAATTCTTCATAATAATAGAGGGAAATTACCAGCTTTTCCTGTTCTGGTAAATTATCGATCACATTGAGTAATACTTTTTTCATTTCATGATTTTCGATGGAGGCAAGTGGATTCTCTGCAATAGGATTTTCAATCATATCGTACATTGATGTGTTGCTATCCGATTCATCGTGGATGCTTCCGTCCAATGATAAAAGCGCGGCAGAATTGATTTCCTTCTGGATATAATAATAATCGTCGAGCTTCATGTCCAGGCGGTTGACAACTTCTTCATCGGTTGCGACGCGTCCTAATTCCTTCTCAAGTGAGTTGACGGTGCGTTCGAGTTTGCGGGCTTTTGATCGCAGAGACCGCGGTGCCCAATCCAATGTACGCAATTCATCCAGAATTGCACCTCTGATTCTGGGTAAAACAAATGTTTCGAATTTTACTCCCTGACGTATGTCAAAACGGTCCATCGCGCCTATTAATCCGAGAATTCCCGCGCTCACCAGATCATTATAATCAACTGAGGATGGAAGGGTCATCAACATCTTGCTGGCAACGTATTTTACGATTGGCATGTATTTGAGAACGAGGGTGTCCTTAATTTCAGGATTGTGTGTGGTAGCGTAATTTTCCCATAGCATTCGGGTCGCATCTTTCATAACTTTTCTCCGCTTCTGTACATACAAATGTGTCCTGTTTACAACGATCGTCGAGTCTTCTCATCGCTGATTGCGAACGTTTCAAAGTACAAATAAAAATAATCGCAATCGATTTGATAAATTGGCAATATTAATGCCAATACAGGTAAGCTTGTTAATATTTAAAATATAAGCTATATTGACTGTTTTAATTTATGAAAATTCATTAATTTATAACAACGTTAATAAAATTTTGCATTATAACGTTTGTGAATTTTCGGATAGATGTTTTAAAAAAGAGAAGAAATTTCCGATAATGTCGAAAATATTTTCCCTTTCGGTAAAAATATTATATCACAATGTGGTTGGATTTTTGTCGAAACAGGGAATCAGATTTAGATATAATCGAATTCTAAAAACGATCAATCAATTTTGCTAAACTTTGCTACTACATGTCGAATACGTGATATAAGAACCTTTTTTAACACAGCCAATTGGTGTTAGTAAACAGATGAATCAATTTATTTCTTGACATTATTGAAAAAAATAATTAAATAGGAGTGTGCGGACGATGCATTTTTTACTATATTGATTTGATAATTATGAATAAGGAGGAAAGATGCAAAACTATAATCCCGAGCAATACTTAATCGAAGTGCGCAGAGAATTTGGCGAGCATGGGGGCGTGGCTCCCTCCATTGAACGATCTTCTACTTTTACGGTGATGGACCCTTCAATCATGCCGGAAATTTTTGACGGGCTGCGCGGTCCTGAAAAAGGAGGCTGTTTTCTTTACAGCCGGCACTTTAATCCAACTGTGGATGTACTGAATCGGTATCTTGCAGCAATGGAAGGCAGCGAGGCGGCAATGAGCACTGCCAGCGGCATTTCCGCTATTGCATGTACCATTTTGCAACTCTGCAAATGCGGCGATCATATTGTATCCAGTGATACTGTTTACGGTGGAACACATGCGTTGCTGAAGGAACTACTGCCGGAAATGGGCATCGAGATCACATTTGTCGATCCTACTGATCTAGATGCTTTTGAAAGAAGCATAACCGAAAAGACGAAACTATTCTTTACGGAAACCATGGCGAATCCTACGCTTAAAATCGCTAATATCCCGAAGCTTGCCGAATTAGCTCATTCAAACGGACTGAAGCTGGTCGTGGATAATACTTTCACTCCGATGATCGTGTCTCCGATCCGGTTGGGTGCGGATGTTGTCGTATATTCCATGACAAAATTCATCAACGGTGCCAGCGATGTGATTGCCGGCGCAGTTTGTGCCAGCAAGGATTTTGTATATCAGCTCATGGATTTGCATAAGGGATGCATTATGCTGCTCGGTCCGACAATGGATCCGAGAGTTGCGTTTGATATCATCCAGCGCCTGCCCCATCTTTCCATTCGGATGCGGGAGCACAGCCGCAGAGCGCTGGCAATTGCAGAGCATCTCGAAAAGCTGGACGCGCCGGTTAATTACCCGGGATTACGTTCGCACAAACAGTATGAATTAACATCGTCTCTGATTAATGAAGGTTTTGGCTACGGCGGCATGTTGACTCTCGATTGCAAAACTCGCGACAAAGCCGAACAATTGATGATGGTACTACAAAATGAACATCGATTTGGCTTGATTGCGGTTTCGTTGGGATATTTCGATACATTGATGAGCTGTTCAGGTTCATCGACATCTTCCGAAATCCCGCCGGAAGATCAGGAAAAGATGGGACTTTCGCCGGGATTGCTGCGGCTATCCATCGGATTTACAGGCAGTCTCGATAAACGAATCGAACAGATCGATCAGGCATTGAAAGAAATCGGGTTAATCTGAGACAAATGGTAATTTTCTGATTTCACGGCAATCGGGTATTTTTCAAAAAATGATTGCCCATTGTTATTGAAACGTGTATATTCATAATGATCACAGAAAGTTATTCTATTACCTGTAAAAAGGACATTCATCATGAAAAGATCAGCAGGATTCATCCTTCTATTATTATTAATGATCACTACTCAACTGTATCCTCAAATGACCGATTACATAGGTGACGAGGAATTTCTTCGTTCCCGAAGACCCGTAAAATCAAATATAAATTTAGGAATGGATCTCGCATTTACTCAAATAAATCAACATTATTCCAAACAATTTTACACAGTGGTCGATGATGAAATGCTTCAGCTTGCATTCGCAGTCAGAGGTTATTTCCCGATCACAAAAAATCTGAGAGCCCGGGTCTATTTGCCATATTTAATTAAAGCCGGTATCAGTGAAGACGAACAGTATCCGGATTACGCTGAACCATTGCCCGGAATCAATGATTATTTCAGTAATGATGGCTTTGGCGATTTTATGATCGATTTTGACTGGAATATTTTGGATATCGATGATCACCCGGTTCGCCTTGTAACGCACCTGGGACTTTTGCTGGCAACCGGGGAAAGCAGGTATCATTCCGGTTATAAAGGATATTTGCCGTTAGGAAGCGGTTTTCACTCTGTTCATTTAGGCACCGGAATCAGCCGGTTTCTCAGTTACAATTTTCTGTTATTCACCAATGGCGGATATATCCACAGATTTCCGCGAACATTCAGCCCGACGCGATATAACAGCGGACGTTTACATAATGGCGAAAAATATGAACCCGGCGAGGTTTTTTATGTCCGTGCTGGATTGGGCATGCGGCTAAATTTCATAAGTTACGGTCAAATTGTCAATTTAGAAACTGAATATATTTCTGTCGGGGAAACGGGATTGGGGGATATTATGATTTCCGATTATCCCATGGTGGAAAGTCCGTATCAGGTATTGCGTGCCGGTATAAAATTTCTCGCCAGGCAGAGGCGCGGCGAATCATCTTACTTTTTTATCGGCATGGAAAAGCGTTATTACGACGGAGATTATCGTCTGTTTACATCGGATGGAGATGATGATGTCTTTTTGTTTGATGTGTCATTGCCACTCGTAATACGGTTTTTGAATTATAATTTCTAATCATCAATGGGATTTTGAAAGTGATCGAACTACCCAAAATAATCGAGAAAAACGGAATCGATATGGTCATTACAGACCTGGATGGAACATTATTCAATTCGTCTCGCCAGGTCAGTCATCGTGATTATCAGACATTGGAATTACTGGGCAGACATAAAATTCATCGGGTAATTGCCACTGGTCGTTCCTACTTTTCTGCAATGCGAGTGCTGCCTCCCGATTTTCCTATTGACTATCTTATCTATTCCACAGGCGCCGGAATTTTGAAATGGGATACAAAGGAAACTATTTTCCGGCGAAATATGAAATCGAGCGAAGTTGCGCATGTTGCACGCGTGCTAATGGATCATGAAATCGATTTCATGATTCTGGATCCGGTTCCTGATAGTCATCGTTTCTGTTATTTTCGGGGATTGCAGAAAAACCCTGATTTTGACCGGCGTATTGGAAAATACAAGCCATTCATATATTCGATGAATATCGCCGGCGAAAGCTTTCGACCTGCGTGCCAGTTTTTAGTGATTTTGCCTGATGGTCCGGGAAAATATAAAGATATCAAAGATGATCTCGCGAGCTACAAAGTGATCCGAACCACATCTCCTCTGGATTTTGTAACGACATGGGTTGAAATTTTTCCAAAGGATGTATCAAAAGGACATGCCGCCGCGTGGTTGTCCGGATTTGTCAATTGCCGCAGCCATTCGGTAATAGCAATCGGAAACGATTATAATGATCTGGACCTCCTTGAATGGGCGGAACATAGTTTTGTTGTGGCAAATGCGCCAAATGATCTTAAAGATAAATATTTTGTTACCGATAGTCACCAAAAACATGGTTTTACGAAAGCAGTAACGAGAAAATGGTTAGCTGATGATCAAGGTGGATAATGTGACTAAAATTTCATAATTGCTAAAAAATCGCTTGACTATTATAGAATAATTTGATAAAATAGTTATCTTAATTAAAACAACCAGAAGTAAACATACCATGAAAAACCTCCATTACTCACAGAATGCATATTATAAAGTCACCTGAATACTTCTGCAATGAATTAAAAATGAAATGAAATGAAATAAATTAGATCATGAAATGACTATTGCTTTACGATGTAAGAAAATCTAAGAAAATTATAATGACAAACAGTTCCCGTCTGATTTTTTAGGAGGAGACAGTATGGAATGGCCGATATTTCAGATGCCATATCTTGGTAATCGCTTGTTAATTGCAATTATTGGGGTGATTCATGTGTGCATTTCACATGGCATGGCTGTAGGAGGCAGCTTTTTCGTCGTGCTGCTGCATTATCGTGCACTCCGGGATAATAATAAAAGACTCGGAGATGTGGCATTCAGGATCTTAAAGATCTTTTTTATTATCACAACCTCAGCCGGTGCGCTTACAGGGGTCGGTATCTGGTTTGTTACAGCTACGGTATCACCGGCGAGTATCGGTTCGTTATTGTATGTCTTTTTCTGGGCATGGTTTGCAGAATGGATAGTGTTTGTTACAGAGGTTATATTGATTCTTTTATATTTTCTCGGCTGGCGGAAATACGGCATGAAAACAGGATTTCGTTTTGGTGTGGCTTATGTTGTAGTTTCCTGGCTCACAATGATGATTATCACCGGAATTTTGGGAGCCAAATTAACTCCGGGAAATTGGCTCGAAACACATTCCTTCTGGGCTGGATTTTTCAATCCCTCTTACCTGCCGCAATTATTAACCCGGACGTCTATTGCAGCATTGCTTTCGGTTGCTTTCTCACTATTCATCGTCCGGTTCCTGAAATCTTATCAGGATCAATGGGAAAATGTCTGGCGGCTGGCGGGAAAATCTTTCCTCATCGTTTCTCCTGTTTATTTGTTTGCGATATTAAGTTATTACAATGTATTGCCGCAGGAAATATCTCACCTTCTTGGAACTGCATTAATGACTTTAAAATATTCAAACTATGCATACCTGAGCAAAATATTTTTCTTTGTTATCGTTCTGTTTTTGATTGTTAGTGGTATAATACTGGTTTTAAAAAAGAAAGATTATCGATTTATTGCCTTTGTACCGTTG
>WJJN01000566.1 GCA_014729735.1 Candidatus Zhuqueibacterota bacterium | reverse complement strand
TCGCCTGAATTCAATATTTCGATTGAATCAAGGGGCAATCCGATGGAGCTGATTGACCGGCGACAGGTCGCGTTACGGGAATGGTTTGCCATCAAAGTGGATGCCGATTTATCAAAAGCGCGAAATTCAATCCATCTTGTATTCAGACCAAATGCAATCCAAGGCTGGATGCGGACGCCGGTGATCGCGCATTCGCAGGTGGGTTATCATCCGGCGCAGCAGAAACGGGCGATTCTGGAGCTGGATCCTCGTACCGAAAATTTCGAAGAGGCGAATTTGATCAAAATAACGGCGCAGGGAGAACAGGTAGTATTCAGCAATGTCCCTGAAAAATGGGGGAATTTCTACCGCTATCTTTATGCTATTTTCGAATTCACGGAAGTCCGGGATGAAGGAGTATATCAGATTCAATACGGAGAGGAGAAAACACTACCGTTCCGAATTGCTGACGAACTGTATCAGCAGGGCGTGTGGCAGCCGTCGTTGCTGGTATTTCTGCCGGTGCAAATGTGCCACGTGAGCGTAAAAGACCGCGAGCGGTTATGGCACGGTCTCTGTCACAAGGACGATGGCTTGCAGGCGCCTGCGCCGCTGCCATTTTATGATGGCTACCGGCAGACGGAGGAGACAGAAACGCAGTACGACCCAAACACGACGATTCCGGGCATGAACGTGGGGGGCTGGCACGATGCCGGGGATGATGACGTGAATACCGGCTCATCCGGCAAAACGACGTATCATATCGCGCTGGCTTACGAGGAATTTCAGCCGGATATCGATCAGACGACAGTGGATTATGAAAATAATAGCGTGCATCTGCACCGGTCGGATGGCGTGCCTGATATGCTGCAACAGGTCAAACACGGGGTGGATTTTCTGCTGGCACAATATCGGGCGGCGGATCACAGCTTTGTCGGCGTGATCAGTAAGGATTGGGAAATCTATCTCCAGGAAGGGATGTGGGGACACATGACAGATAACTTGTTTTATGATCCCAAGCTGCCGCCAGATACCTGCGTCGCGGGTCATTCCGGTACATTCGATGACCGCTACATTTTTACGAATAAAGACACCCGGCGTGAATATGCAGTAATCACCTATCTGGCTGCCAGCGAGCGAGTGCTGAAAAACGAGTATCCGAAAACCGCTGCAGAGTGTCTGCAAACAGCGAAGCGGATCTGGTCTTATGAAGAAAGTCACAAACCGGTATTCTATCCATCGGTGGGCACACCACGCAATCTTACAGAAGAGCGAACGAATGCAGCGGTTGAATTATACCTCTGTACCGAAGACAGATCTTATCTTGAGGCAATGGTTCAAAATAAAAATGATGTTTTCAAAAATATCGATAAGACTGCCTGGACGATTGCCCGGGTGATCAATGATATCGATGACGCGTCTTTTAAGCGTGAGTTTGAACAACGGCTCGTTTCATACCGCGATGAGCTGCATAAGGATCTGGCAGCGAATCCGTTTGGCGTTTTTTATGAGCCGGAGGTGTGGGGATTCGGCTGGGATATTCTCTGGGGAATTTACACGCATTATTATCTGGTAAAACATTATCCCGATATTTTCCCGTTACAGCCCCTCGAAGATGCGGTGCACTATTCACTGGGCGCGCACGCGGCGTCGGATATTTCACTGGTTTCCGGTGTGGGTGCCCACGATCCGATCCCGGCATTCGGAATGAACCGCAGTGATTATTCGTACATCCCGGGCGGGCTGTATTCAGGAGTGAATCTGAACAGACCCGATTTTCCGGAGCTGAAGTCCGATCATCCGTATTTATGGCAGCAATCGGAATATATTGTTTTCGGCGCAACGCCGTTTATTTTTGCTGTGCTGGCTGTGGATCATATTTTGAATAATTAAATCAGTCAATTATTAATACATAGATTGGACCAAAATTGTGAAAATTTCCTCTTTGAAGGGTGACGATGTTGCCGCATTCAAAATAAGGGGGATTTAAGCGATTTATTTAGCTTTTGAGAAACCGTATGAGATCAGATTTTAAAAACAATATAATTGTCTTGATGTGCGCGCTCCTCGTTTCTTACTCAATCGGAAATATGCAGGCGCAACTCATCTGGCAGAAGAAGGATATGCAGTCTGGGCAAAAATTTTGAAATCATATTTCAGTGAGAACAGGCAATTATTAGAAGAATGATTGCATCATATCGTATTTGCGATAATTTGAAATGATTCAATTTCGAGGCAAATAAGATGAAGAAGAAATTATTCACTGTCGTTTCAGAGAAATTGGGCAGTGATAACATAGCAACTATTTTAGTGACCTGGCTACTGCATCCTGTGAAAAAGCTGGGTGTCGCCGCAGTGTTATTCTTCTCCATCTTTTCTGTCAATGGTATTTCTGCCCAGACTTCGACGATCCGCAATCCGATGTTCGTCGGTGCCCGCCCCATGGCAATGGGGGAGACTTTCGTCGGAATTGCAGATGATGCCAATGCCATCTACTGGAATCCTGCGGGTACGGCGAGAATTGAGAGGTATGAATTTCATTTCATGCACGCCGATCTGTTCAACACGGGAATCGCAAATAATTATTTTGCCGCTCTGCTACCCGGTTTCCTGTTTCTGCCGGACTCGCGGATATTCACTTTTGGATTCGACTGGTTCAATCTGGGTTATGAAGATGATGCGCTGGATTTTTCGCAACATGATCTATCTTTTTCCGCTGGAATTTTATTGCATCGCTGGATTAGCATCGGAGCGAAATTCAAATATCTCACTTCTTCTGCCAGTCTCGAAAATATTGTACAGGGAAAAGCATCGGGCATTGGAATGGATGCCGCAGCGCTGCTCTGTCCCGGCGATCATTTCAGGATCGGTGTCGTGGTGCATGATGTGAATGATACCAGATTGAATTATAAAAACGGTGTACGCGAAACTGCCTTTCCCATGAATATTCGCTATGGTTGTTGCTATCAATTCAATGATTTCTGGCTTTTTCACAATCCGCTGATCGCTTTGGATTTTGACGATCGAATTCATCTGGGCGCAGAAATCTGGCTGAAAAATGCACTGGCGCTTCGCGGAGGGATTCAGAAAGATCAATTCGAGCATGGTGAAAATGAGTCCATCTTTTCTTTTGGAGTCGGTGTTCGATACAAATTTTTTCAGGCAGATTATGCCTTTACAAGCTCACCGTTTCTGGAAAATACCAACCGATTTTCACTGTCATTCAATTTCAATCTTCCTGAATCTCCGGTGAAGATACGTTCCGTTGGGGTGCGTGATATTTACGCGTCGCAGTTTATACGTCATGAGACAGATACCTGCGCAGTAGTGGAAGTCGTGTGCAACGGGGATAAACCTGCTGTTTGCAAAATCGAATTCGAGGAGACCAAATTCGGCATACGTTCGGAAAAAATCTTCAAAATCGATCCGGGAATAGAATCCGCGAAGAGCATCGTGCTTTATCCGAACCTTCCAAATGAAATTCTACATGCATCTCAACATGACGGGAGCTGGACCAGCGCCAAAATTACATTAAAGCCAAAAACGGTTCTTGGCACACGTAAAGAAGAGGAAATGAGCCCACCGTTTCTTGTCTATGGCGCGGGTACCATCAACTGGTCGCATGGCACCGATGCAGCGGCGGCTTTTATAACGATAAGGGACAATCTCGTGGAGCAGGTGACTGCCAGAGCCCAGGATTTCTTCAATAATAATCCGCAATCGATACTGATCAATAAAAATGTCACACTGGCAGCACTCACATTCAATATGGTGGGTAAATACGGCATTCGTTACCGCATCGATCCCAACACGCCGTTTGCAAAACATGAACGGGAGCTGGATACGATTCAATATCCGGGTGAATTGCTGCTGAAAAAACAGGGCGATTGTGATGACACCACGATTTTATTCGCAGCGCTGCTGGAAAATTTAGGCATTCGCACGGCGCTGATCGATGTACCCAAACATATTTTTCTGATGTTCGATACCGGTATTCATGAACGACAGCGGTTGAAATTATGTTTGCCAGAAGAAATGTATGTGATTTACGATAATCACGTGTGGCTGCCGCTGGAAACCACATTATATGGGCAGCCATTCCGGGAAGCATTAAATAAAGGTGCTGCGCAAATCAATTCATTCGAGAATAGTGAGCAACTCCGAATCGTCGATGTGCATGCGGCGTGGTTGCGGTATCGACCGCTGAAACGAGCTAATGCTGACACAACGCTGAAATTGCCTGATTGGCGTGATATCGCCGGGGAATATGATCCGGAATGCAGAGCGTTCAAGAGACTACAGCATGAATTTCTGGAAATAAACTACCATGCCCCGCTGCGCGAAAATCCTGACGATCTCACAAGGATAAATGAGCTGGCTTATATTTTGCATTTGATAGGCGATACAAGAGGTGCTCAGCAGATGTACAAAAAAATCTTTGATAATTTTAAAAAACCGTAATGTGTATTATTCTTTTAGTATTTTCGTCTTTTATAAAGCTGCGTTTTAAAAAGGGGAGAACAATTCATGAAGAAAATTTTAATGATACTCATACTGGTAATAAGCGTTCAATTTTGCATTGCATCAGAAAATGATCAGCAGAAAGAGGAGACCTCACAGAGCGACACATCTGCTCTGCTGAATAATCTTGCAAATACGTATGTGCTGAATTCGGCAGGTGACATTGCAAAATTGGACTCAGCTATTAATTTATATGAACAAGCTTTAGAATTGGCTCCGGAAGATGCCGGAATTTATTTGAATCTGGCGATTGTTTATCTTATCAAAAATGATAATCCAGCTGCTGAAAAATATTTTATAACGGCTTTCGAAAAATGCGGTCAGCAAAGGGACAAAGCGTATCATTTACTGGCAATGGAATTCGAGGAGGAAACCGGAGAAAAAGGGGAAACCTCGAATATAAACGAAGCTGTGATCCGGGAGAACATGGAGAAAAGCTTTTCGAAAATCAAACCGAAAAAATCGAAAAAGCCCCGTGAAAAGCAAAAAGACAAACAGAAGAAAAAGAAAAAACCGGCTCGATCTGCTGGCAGCAAATCTCTCAGTCCGGGTGATATGAAATCATATTTATACTGGAAATTACAGTAGGAGCAGATCACGAAAAAACGAAATTTGACATATCTTGGCATCATACTGTTGCTCATTCTGCTCGCTGCCACATTTGATACAACAACCATTGGCAGTGAATTCGAATGGAAAAGCATTGACTACCGCTTTCATATGCGTGATGAATTGACGCCGAATCAGAGCATCTCCCTGGTGCTGCTGGACGAAGCATCGCGCGACAAATTTGGGGATGCACCGTATCAGCGTCGAATTTTCGCGACAGTGATCAAGGGATTAATGAAACTGAAAGCGGCTGTTATTGGCATCGATTTTCGTTTTGAAGAAGCCAGTGATAAATTAAATGACAGTTTATTGGTGGATGCGATTCGGAAGTCTGAGAATGTGGTAATAGGATGCTATTTTAGAAATATCGATCCTGCTCCGGGGAGTGCGGTTTGCTATGAAACCGAAGAAATGCCTCCAGTCTGGAGCCCGCTTATGGCAGCCGGAGCATCTGTGGGACATCTCGGAGTATTCCTGAATCAATATAACAGACAAATTTCATTTATGCCCGGTTTTATCTCAGTTAAAGATTCATTAATCCCTTGTTTTCCGTTGCAAATCGTAAAGACATTTCGTAACATCGAAGATACTAATGTCGAAATAAGGGAAGATGAAATCAAATTATTGATTGCAGACAATCGATCATTAGAGATACCTACCAATTTCAGCAGCGAAATATTGATAAACTTCCTCGGCGATGAGGAAGTGTTTACAAATTGTTATTCTTTTATAGATGTTCATGCATATTGCAAAACCATCCTGGCAGGCACCGGACATCAGGAATTGTCAAAAGAATTTGAAAACAAAATTGTATTGATCGGCAGTTTGATCGATGAGGATATTTTTGTGACTCCATATTCCTATGACTTTCCTGGTGTATTGATCCATGCAACAGTCATCGACAATATTTTAAGCCAGCGGTTTTTAGAACATCTGCCTTACTCGGAATTTTTCATTCTGCCACTGCTGGCATTCATACTTTATCTCATATTTTTGCAAACAGCTTATTTTCGTAAAATTGCAGGCGCTGCGATTGTGCTGGTATTAT
>WJJN01000078.1 GCA_014729735.1 Candidatus Zhuqueibacterota bacterium | reverse complement strand
TTTGTTCCCGAAAATTAGGGGAACTAATGTCAATCACATGCAACAGAAGGTCGGCTTCCTGCGTTTCCTCAAGTGTGCTTTTGAAAGACGCCACCAGATGATGCGGTAGTTTACGAATAAAACCGACGGTATCGATCAATAGTATTTCGGTGCCATTCGATATATCCATTCGTCGCACGGTAGAATCCAGTGTGGCAAACAGCCGGTTTTCAACGAATACATCGGATTGTGTCATTGCGTTCATTAACGTGGATTTTCCAACGTTCGTATATCCCATCAAAGCGACTTTGAAAGCCTCTTCCCGCTGTCTGCGGCGGATATCCCGCTGTTTTTCGATCTTAGTCAAATCATTTTGAAGATGTGTGATCCGCTTCTGGATCAGACGACGGTCTACTTCCAATTGTTTTTCACCGGGACCACGTAAGCCGATTCCTGCACCGCCAGCCTGTCGCGAAAGGTGCGTCCACATTCTGGTTAGTCGGGGGAGAAGGTATTGTAATTGTGCCAGTTCCACCTGAGTTCGCGCTTCGCGGGATTTTGCCCGGCTGGCGAAAATATCGAGGATCAGCGCATTGCGGTCGATGATCTTCACATCACAGCGTTTTTCCAGATTTCGGGTTTGCGCAGGGGACAATTCGTCGTCAAATATGATAACTGACGCGTCGATTTCGTTTGCTACATTCCCCAGCATATCAGCTTTTCCTTTTCCGATAAAAAACGCCGGATCAATTTCTTTTCTGTCCTGAATTTCTTTTGACAAAACATCTGCACCGGCGGTATCTGCAAGTAATTCCAATTCTTCTAAATATTCGTTCACCTGTTCGTGACTCTGGTTTTTATGAACCACTCCCACGAGTATCGCATTTTCACGTTTCTTTTCTTGAATAATATGCATTAATTCCCTTCTCAGGATTTTATGACGAAGCTGGCAAGCCTTTCGATTCTCTTGCAACGAGCATTTCAATAATCAACAAAATCAGCGCTGTCAAAATAAAATATTTCCACAACTCCTGACCATACCGTGATGTGGTCACTGAATTTAAAACATTTTCAGCTCTATTAAGATATGTGACATTTTCATCACCCACAATTTCCCTAAACTGTGATTCTGAAATTATCTCCGTGTTTGATTCCCGGGGCCAAACATTCACAGCCCACATGTCCAGTTCTATGTCATTAGATCGTAATGAATAAATTCCTGACTGATCCGTATTTTCATAGCTTATTCGATAAACACCGCGATGGATTTGGGGGCGAACTCGTTCGATTGATCCATCCGGTTTAAGGATTTCAAAATTAACAAATTCATTTCCTGATTTGATGGCACCTTTTATTTCCAGGTGCGTCAGCAATTCCCGTTCTGATTTATCGGATACTCCTGCCAGATAAACAATACTGCGATTTAATAACGGCACGAATATGCCTTTCGAATATATATCTGTCCATTCCGGATCTATTGCCGCAAAAAAGTTCAATACTTTCCCCTTGCCCACCCTAGTCTCTGTAAGAAATGGATTGCCGTTGCTAAATTCAATTATGCTTTCATTATTCGGATTTACATCTGATTTAACGGCGAAGAAAAATTTCGGAGATTCCAATTGTTCAGGATTTTCATCAAACATGCCCCTGAAAATCGGATGGCTGAAATCTACTTTTCCGAAAGATAAGTATGATGTTCGTCTCGAACGTGCTCCAACGGTCTCGGCAAAATCAGGCAAATCATAACGCTGATTTAATGTAACATTGTATGATTTCAAGTCCACATCATTGCCGGGGAATATAATCACTCCACCGCCCTGTTCCAGAAAATTACCGATATGAGCAATTTCTGTTTGTTGCAGATATGGAACGTTCGAAAAAAGAATGACATCATAATTTTCCAGATCATTATAATTTACCTGATCTCGAATTTTTGATGTCGCCTCGAGGTTTGGTGAAATCTCTGTTGCGATGTTCAGAAAATGAGTATCTTCTTTTTTGTTGCCGACAATCAATACTTTGATTTTATCCGGAACATAAAATGTGAAATATCGCCGGTTATCCAGCATCAAGCCGTCATCTTCCAGCAAAACCGATCCGCTCAATAATCCCGTTTGATCAGGTATTATCCTGAAGGTAATCCTGCGGCTCTCGCTGGGCTTTAACGAAACAGAAGCCTGAGCGGATCTTTTGCCTTCAACGAATAACTGCACTAACTTGTCCCGGACCTCAAAATCGCCAAAATTCGTGACCACCACATCTATCTCGAATACCTTGCCCTTTTCAATTATCTGATTTGCAGCTTCAACAGCAACTACCGCTAAATTATTGATCTTCTCATCGTTAATAGGAATCACAAATAGTTTGATATTTTCTTCGGCAAGAATTGGCTTCACAAACTCATCTACACCTTCGAATGCATTTTCCTGCAAATCTGAAAAAAGATATATCTCTTTATTAAGATTCTGCCGTTGCTGTAGTATGTTTTTTATTTCATATATGGCAGACAAAATATCCGTTGGTCCATGCTCAATTTTCGTCCGCGAAATCAATTTAACGGCATTTTCAATATCGTACTTGGCGCCCTCGTAAATCGATGGTGTTCCCGGTGCCGTCGTCACAGCAAATAGCTCGTCGCCGGTATCAAACAGCTCTCTTAATTCATTCACTCTTTCCTTTGCTCGATCAAATTGAGTGCGACCATCCACTTCCTGCGCCATACTCAGACTGGTATCAAAAATAATAGCCGCAGATGTCTTTGCCTGTGATTGCAATGACTGTCCTAAATTCGATTTAAGCGTTGGACGAGCAAATGCTAAAATCAAGAGCAAAATAATCAGTGTTCTGATGATCAGTAACAAAATCTGTCTGATTTTGATGCGCCGAATTTTTTGTGTGCGAAGTTCCCTTAAAAAATAGAGACTACTAAAAAATACCTTTTTTACTTTCTGACGGGTAATCAGATGAATGATGAGCGGAATGGTAGCTGCCAATAAGCCCAGCAGAATGGATGAATTTAAGAAAGTGAACATATATTAATCATACCCTGCTTTTCAGTTTAGATGTATATAAATAAACTAAAATTCAATTTGTTAGTTCCTTTGCAAAATCGCACTTACATAGTTAATGTAACGATTTTTTTTCATAATGCAAATAAAAAAAGACCCGAAATTAAATCTCCGGGTCTTTTATGTGTTTTATTTGAAGCAGAAATTTTGCTTACTTCAATACTCCGATTTTACGTGTGGTTTCCTCACCATATCCGGTTCGTATATAAGCGACATAAACACCGTTCAATACGAGATGTCCCTTATCATTCCTCGCATCCCAGATAACATCCCCATCATGCATTCCTTGCTGTCCTTGCGGATCAGTGGATTTGTAATCCATGGACCAGACAAGCTCACCAAGCAATGTGAAAATTTTAATTTCAACATCAGTGTCTTCCTTCAGGTAATACGTTAGCGTGGTTGTTAAACGCTCTGAACTGCCGAACGGATTGGGATAATTGCCGAATGACTCTTTTAAATTATCAGCCATGATGACCACAAAATCGGATTCAACATGGAAATCGATTCCCTGGCTGCCATCCTCATTTTTCACAATCGGTATTTTTGTTGAATGAACTTCTTCGATATCAAAACTCGTAGCAGAATCGATCACTACTTTGAAATGTTTAACATCGGGTTCAGCCGCGATATTCACTAAAACATCGAGTTTATTCGGTTGTGCCGGGAAAATCGTGTCCGGAATAGCAAACCGTACAAACATCGATGCACCAGAGCCAAATTCTGTCACCGAGCCATAAACAAAGTCATAATCATCATACTTCACAACCGCAATTCGAGAAATCGCCTGTCCCGGATTATTGATCTGATTTCCATCCTTATCCTGCAATTTGAACCGCAGACCTTTAAGAATAACTTCATTAGTCACAGTGTCTCTTTCCGTGTTAACCAACTCAAGTCCCAGCATCGGAATATTGTTGTCATTTCTGGCGACTGTATTCGGCGTCCGGTTTTCCAGCGTGCTAACAGTTACGTTCTTTTCCATCGTAATGATCACGATTGTAGCCGTCCGAGAAGTTGCTTCAAAATAAGCTGCTGCCGATGTATTTTCATCCATCGGCTCCCCGTTTTGCGCAATACGGACTCTAATTTGATCGGCTGCCCGTTCGAAATCGGGAGCCTTGATCGTCCATTGAATCGTTTCGTACACCGGAGTTGACTTTTGCGGGTTATCGAGCAACACGTATTCCGAGGGCAGTTCGATTTCAAGAGTGTAATTTCCCGTAATCTCCGCGGTTCCGGTTTTCTCGAGATATGCCGCGATCCTGAATTCCTGTCCGGTGGAAACGATGCGGTCTGTTGCCTGCGGCGGATAAAAGATACGCGCCCCAACGCTTAATTCTGCTCTATTTACAACATCGAGTTGAACTATAGACGTATCGCTTGAAATAAAATCGTTGCTATTAATATCATAGCCGGTAGTTAAAACTTTAACCTGCGCATCATTCATCGCTTCAGCAGCAGCTTCTATCTTCCATGAAACGATTTTTCCCTGTCCTGCTTCAACGTTCTGAATTTGATTTACATTTGGCGCAAAATCAAATCCATCCGGCAGCAATAAGTTCGCCCGGATTGTCCTGACGCCGAGCGCAGTCACCTCTGCCTGCATTGTGATTTCCTGATACGTAGAAACCACCGAATCCAGTGCACCGGTTGGCGCGGCAATTGTCAAATCATTGGTGATTGTCCCGCCTTCCCGCGTTTCCACCTTGATTTGTGAAATATTCGCGCCGATCGGATAAAATGCTCGCTGATCCGTATTTTCATCATTCGGAACCTTGTGGATTGTTATGGTGATATTCCCCTGTGGAGTTGGATTCAACGGAGCAAATGCTTTCCACGTTACAGGTGCACCAAGTTCGAAGGCTTTTATCAGCGTTTCAGTTGTGTCCTGGGTATTTAATTCACAATTCGTGCTGCCAAAACTTAATTTCAACTTCGCCTCGCCGGTTATTCCCGCATCCCCGTTGTTATTCACGGTCGCCGATATAGTAAAAGGCTGCCCGGCTGATAAATCAACATCCTTCAGTCCGTTTATAGATGCATTCAATTCAAGCTGTGCCCGGCTTATAGTTATGAAATTTAGAGTATCCGGATACGTTTTGGTGCCGGGAGTACCGACTTCATTTGCGATGATCTGAACATAAGCGGATTTCATCTCATTATCTCTACTCTCCGGCGCCCGAACGTTCCAATACAGCGGTTCATAGTTTTCAACGTCCTGCGTTGTATCCGAACCAGCCATGATTTGATAACCTGTCGGCAAAATCAATGTAGCAGTTACATTTCTCAAATTTTGAGAATACTGGATTGTCGAGCGGATTTTGAACGCCTGTTCCGTGGAAAGTGTATCATCTGTCGCGCCTTCAGGTTCGGAGATAAGCGTTGTACTAAGCAACTCTGTTGATGAAGTTTGAACCACGAGCGTATCAATGCCGTGCACCACACTCGCCGATTGCTGAGTATTCATATCCTTCAGAGGCGACAGCAATCTCACAAAAAATGTATCATTCTCAGTGGGACTTGCAGGACTCTGAATTTGCCATTTTAGAATTTCTCCGGTTTCGAAGCTGACCTGATTTGTTGAGCTATACATTGTATCCGGCGGAGGCTGCAATGTATAATTATCAGGAATTGATATTTCCAAAAGTCCAGTGTCATACGTTTCCGCGTCCCCGACATTTAATACTTGCGTGTTGAAATCGAATTTTTGGGACGTGGTAAAAATCACATCTCCTGTGCCAGTACCTGCCTGAACATACAACTTCGCCGGTTCCTGAATTTTGACAATCGCTGTGGAATTTGCATTATCAATGGAAACCAGCTTTCCATTGTCATGTTCGATAGCATAAATAATCTCTGCGGTGAATGTTTCAATTACATAGGTATCCCGCTCCGCATCATCCGCACTTACATTGAAGAAAACGCTTTTGCTTTGATTATAACCAATCGAGGCAACAAAAATCTCTTCCTGGAGAATATCAGAATTTCCATTCGATGTCAATCGAATGCGAATGGAATCGATTTGCACACGCCCCTTGTTTTCGATGACACTCTTCACCTGAAAAGACTGTCCCCTGTTCACAAGCCCTCTGCCCAGACTTTCCGGATCGTAATTCAGACTGACTATCTCAGTGGAAAGCAGCTTTATCGTTGCCGAGGTACTGATAACCATCTGCGTATTCAAATCAGCGGTTTGTTGATTCTGACTATTTCGATCAAAACCAACAGTGCTTGCATATACGCGGGCTGTGCCGCTGAGATTACCTGTTGCCATCACTCTGTAAATCAGAGTATCGGTCATGCCGCCGCCCAATATCAAACCGCCGTTCGCCAGCGAGTCCGGCGACAGGATGCTGTAATCCGTCTGTCTTATTTCGGCAATTTCAAGATAGGGTTTGGGAGAATTCAGAATATCGATTTCTAAATCCGCCTGTCCGTTGTTTTTCAAAACAATCTTGATATTCCAGGGCTCGACCTGTCCGGCGCGAATTCCTTCCGGTGTAATAATATCTGCGATCTCCAATTGAGCAGGAGATTGAACAATCAATGTTTCCGTAGAATCTACCGCACTCGAAATGTTTACACCAGCGGGTTCGAACGTATTTTCAGAAATCGCACTGTCAATGGTCGCAAAGAATGTTTCGGCGGGATTAGGTTCTTCTGCCGTATTCAATATATATTGGATGACACGCGTTTGTCCACCTCCTTTTACCATCTTTGCGTTCTTCTCGGTTCGTTTCGCCGGCAATGTGGCACCGTTTGATTGCAGACCAACCCACACATCTTTGACCGAATCCTGT
>WJJN01000565.1 GCA_014729735.1 Candidatus Zhuqueibacterota bacterium | reverse complement strand
CAACATTGCCAACGAAACAGACAACATCGTATCCTTTTTCCGCAAACCATTTCAAAATAACAGAAGTATCCAGACCTCCGCTATAAGCCAGTACCACTTTTTTCTCTGCCATAACATCCTCCTGATGCTATTGATTGTTCGATCAACTCTCCTTACGTTCCCCAAAAAGTGATAGATCACCATTTCATTGTTTATAGAAGATACTATCCACAACGATCAAAAGACTGTTCGGTGCAAAATATATATTATCAAGATAAATTTAGTTAAGATATGAAATTATTGGAAGGTTGTCAAGGGATAAATTATTCTTCGTCACCATCCACCCCAAATAACTTCTCCCACTCCCTCAATTCTTCAGCGCTCATGTCGCTGTTGTACTTATTTTCAAAATTGGTCTGACCGGATTGCGATTTGATGCGCCGGATGAAATTTGCAGGGGACATGGAATCGCTGCCGGAATCTTTGGCAAAGCGACGGATTTCGCCGTCGTCTGTGACGATGGTCAGCCTGCGCTTGCGCTTTTCATTTTTGATGATGTCCATGATTACGGGATCGGCTTTGAGCGGAGCATGGGAGTAAATGACAGTCACTCCAGCCAGTTTTGACTGCTCCGGTGCAGGCGCGGCTTCGGCAGAACCGTCGAAGACCACTGTGATTTCCAGCCGGCGCCGGGATTTATATGTCTGTAAATCACGAATGAGTTGATTGCGCGCGGATTCCAGGTCGAGCTCCAGCATTTTTCGATAATCATCAATTTTGTGAAGCACATTGTAACCGTCGATGATGATTTTTTGTGACATTTACTCACCCTTTATCAGATCATTGTAAATTTCGAGTATTTCCGCGCGGTATTCGGCGGGCGCTTCCACCTGTCCCCAGCCCTTTTGATATTGAAATAAGCCGTCATACGCCAGATCGTGATATGATTTGATAAAATGTGGAATTTTATTTTCTTTCAGAATAGATTCGAGATGACTCGCCTCGACTTCATTTTGCAGGACAAGAATGATTTCATAGTGTGACATAGTAGTTTCCTGTATTAGTGGTGTGGAATCGAAAATAGCTGTTCTAAGATAACCCCATTTCATTTATTTGTCAAGCAAATATTTCTTTTCGGTTCTGATGCAAAAAGAAATGTTAACAAAATGCAAAAATAGTTAATTTTTTTCTTGCATTTTATTGAAAAGTTTTTAAATTAACTACCAGTACGTACCAGTTGGAATACAGATGCACACATTGGTAAAAATCGATCCAGCTTCCGGAATACCGATTTACAAGCAGATAGTCAGGTCAATTTTATATGCTGTAGATAACAAGCTGATTACTCAGGGTCAGCAGATTCCCTCGATCAATGAAATTCGCGATGCTTATTCGATCTCTCGTGATACGGTAATCAAAGCGTACCAGGAATTGAAAACCCGCGGTATTATTGCATCGAGTCCGGGCAAGGGATATTACATTTCCACATCCTATAGCTACACACGACGAAATATTTTTTTGCTGCTGGATGGATTTACGACGTACCGGGAGATATTTTACAACGCCTTCAAAGATAAACTCGGTTCGCAGGCGGTGATCGATCTTTATTTTCATCACTATAATTCAAATGTTTACACAACCCTGCTGCATCAGGCGAATGGACATTACACCGAATATGTGATCGTACCGCTTACCGATAAATTATGCTTTGACTGGCTGCAAAATAATCTGTCCTATAAAAATTTGTATATTCTGGACCTTGGAAATGAGATGTACGGCAAGCATTATCCTTCGGTGTGCCAGAATTTTGAAAAAGATATTTATCAATCTTTTTTATCATCTGCGGAATTATTCAGAAAATATGACAGACTGGTGATGGTTTGGGGAGAGCCGCCGGATCAATATAGAAATTTGATCAAACAAAGAATCAGTTTGGGATTATCTCGATTTTCAAGAGAAATCGGATTGCCGATAATTATGATCGATGACATGAAAGACAAGACCGTCGAATGCGGGGAATGCTATTTTGTGCCGAATGATTTCGATCTCGTAACTGCGATTGAACAGGTCCGGACGAAAAAATTTAAATTGGGCAAAGATGTGGGGTTGATTTCTCATAATGAAAATCCGTTGAAAGAAGTCGTGGCAAACGGAATCACAACGCTGTCCACCGATTTCCAGGAAATGGGACGCAAAATGGCATCGATGATCCTGAAAGACGAAAAAGGGCATTTTGAAAATCCCAGTTCTTTGATTATCAGAGGTTCTCTTTAGCAGCCTTATAGGTAAATTTCAAATACAAACCTGATGTAAAAATAGCTCGACTCTGAGCGGACTGTAATTTATCTGAATTTTTTGTTGAATACCGCCCTTAAATGTATGATACGCTTTATACGTCTGTCGCTGCTGTATCTTTAAAAGGGGTCAAGAGAGGGATGATCTCCGGCGGGGATACAGTAGCGATTGTCGGAATGGGATTGATGCATTTGAGTGGGTTTTGTTCTGAGTTGAGAATCAAATTAAGGAATAAATCATCTTTATGTGATTCAGCGCAATGTACAAAAACATTGTGCTTCGTTAATTATTAGAAAGCTGAAAAATACTTAAAAATATAAAACGCCCGGGAAACTGGCGAGAATGTTTAAGACTCATACTGAGGTGGTGGTTCTGATTGCGTGCTGAATTTTTTTATGGGAGATATGGTGAGACGATTTGGTTAAATGCGGAAACGATACTGACTAATGGTAATGGAAGCTGAACTGAATACTGACTAATGAATAACTGATCTTGAAATGATATACCGAAATTTTGAAATTACGGAACAGCAACTGATTTTTACTCCTGGATTGTTGTACTGATACTGCGACGAATACTGAATGATTTTGTAGAACTTGCGACGATGACTCGAACGGATACTTGAAACCGAATACGGAAACTGCTACGGAATCAGAAAACGGAATGCCTCTTTCCCGGGCAAATTTTTTGAAACGGCTGATAATAATTTCCGGAAGAATAGTTATGAAAAAAGTAATTGTGATCATTTCATTGCTTTTCATCATGGTGAATTTAGGCTTTTCTAACGATAAACAGAAAGTAATTTTTGATTGTGATCTTGGCGGGGATATCGATGATGCCTTTGCCGTGGCGCTGCTGTTGGCAAGCCCGGAATTTGAAATTCTGGGCTTTGTTATGGATCACGGACTGACAAAGAACCGGGCGCAGGTTGCCTGCCGGTTATTGTATGAAACCGGGAGAGAGGATATTCCTGTGGTTGTGGGAAAAGAAACGCCGGGTATAGTTGGCAAGGATAAGGAGCCCGGACCTTACACGCAGCAATTTCATTGGGCAAAGGGATTTGATCGAATAAAGCCGATACAGCAAAATGCAGTCGATTTTATAATCGAAAACATTCGTAAATACCCGAACGAAGTGATCCTGTTCACCGTGGGACCTGTCCCCAATATCGCCGATGTCATTGAAAAAGATCCCGATGCTTTAAAACTGGCAAAACACATTTATTCGATGTTTGGATCGTTTTACATCGGATATGGTAGCAATCCCGTACCGAGTGCGGAATGGAACGTATTTGCTGATGTTAAATCCTCTCAGAAATTTACCGAAAGCGGCGCCAAAATCACATACGCCGGACTGGATGTAACCACGATGGTCAACCTTGATGAAGAAAATCGCAGCCGCCTCTGGATGCGTGAATCACCGTTGACGGATGCGTTGAGCGCTCTTTACACATTGTGGCGCTTCGAACGATATGCACACCCGGATCCCACATTATTTGATGTAGTTCCCATCGGCATGGTACTATGGCCCGAATTGTTTACTACCCGTAAAGCATTCATTAAAGTTACTGACAGCGGCTATACTGTTATAGATGAAAGTAAAGAGCCCAATTGCGAAATCGGCATGACCGTCAAAAAGGAAGAGCTCATTCGCCGGATGATGGAACGACTCCTGAAACAGAATATGAGGCGTTCCGAATAAAGTCGATACTTATGAAAATTATGACTCCTCAAAAAGCCGGATAATTTCCGGCTTTTTTATTTTAGTTCTTGATTTTCTTCTCTGCAACTATTACTTTGTATGGGCTATTATTACAGATACGAATGTGAATCAATATTTTCAATAAAATGAATAACAAGGAGACGATTATCTCGATGAAAGAGACAGCCACCGGTAAATTCGTTAATGTTTTTGTTAATGAGATGTACGCTATTCTGATAGGTATCGGCATTGGTAATGTGCTATTTGCCCAGAAACTGGATTTAGGCAATATCCCGGATGTGTTCATGGCACTATTTGTAACGTCTGTAGTGCTGCTATATTGGTGGGACTGGACTGAATATCTTGAAGAAAATATAGTGACAACGAAACGCGAATTGGTCATCGATTTCGCTATATTGATTGCCTTGGAATTGCTATTCGGTTATTATAACGAGCCACTCAGCCTTATCAAAATTTTTATTGCACTGTCACTGTTTAATTTTGTGTGGGTAATCAATCATTTGCAGGAATTTAAAAAATTTTCCACATCAGCCGGAAAGCGCTGGATATTGGAAAAAATAGCAGCGATTATCTTTTATACTGCGGTATATTTTGCATTGAGTTATTTCGAAGCTGTGATTCCGCATATTTTGCAGGCAGCAGTTGTTGTTTTGAGTTTCATGACTGTTCGGACAATTAGCTTTTCAGCTTTAAGGAAGGCGGGCAAAATCCAGTATAGAAAGGCAATCGTCAGTGATATCGACCAGATTATTCATATTAACGATAGCTATGTAAAAACCAGTGCGGATTCAGGATTTTTAATTTCACTTATGGACAAAGGGCAACTGGAAAATGAGCTTGCCGGGAAAGATCATGGCTACTATGTTGCGCAAGCAGCAAAGGGAGAAATTGTTGCCTTTCTGCAAATGGCAGATAGCGCGGGTGAAAAAATCATGCAGCAGGTAAAATGGATCGACCGGGAATCGGAAAACAAATACAAATCCGAACCCACGAAGTATATCGAAAAAGTTGCTGTGAGAGAAGATTACCAAAATAAAGGATTAGGTTCTGCTTTTTACAAATTCATTTTCAAAGAATATGCGGGTACTGTTTTATATGCATTCATTGTGAACAATCCCATCCAGAATCTCGTTTCACTGAAATTTCATCAGAAAATGGGCTTCCGGGAATGCGGAATTTACGAGGCTGATGAATATGGTGGACTGAAAGATTATCAGAGTGTGTTGATGTTGCGGTATTGATTTTTTTTT
>WJJN01000564.1 GCA_014729735.1 Candidatus Zhuqueibacterota bacterium | reverse complement strand
ACCACTGAACGGATGCCGCAGCAGTTTTCCCATCGGGCTTTTTTTGATTTCCTGCGGATTATTTTGATATTCCAGAATTTTGCCTACATCATGCAACAAGCCGCCGGAGATCAGAATATCGTAATCGATTTTATACGCGCCGCCATTATGCTGTTCCAGCACTTTCGCCGATTCGATGGCGACTTTTGTGATGCTGCGGGTATGATCGATAATATTCACCGGGCAATCCGCAACGAGCAGAGTGAAAGGTATACGCACCAGATCTTCGACTTTCCAGCCGCCCGTTTCTATGGCGTCCACCCATACATCAAGGGTTTTTTCGCGCAATTTTTCATCTTCAATTAGGTCAAATTCAGGAAAAATTACCTTCAATTTTTCTCGCATATTTTCTCCTTAGATCATTAAAGCTGTTCATTCGATTTAATCTTTTAAATCTTTGGCAATGTTTTGGCTGTCCGCCGGGGGACTATCACTTAAAAGCTCGTGAGTGTGCAAATTATATTTACCATGTAACTGATCGACAACCGTTCCTTGCCACAACGGCACTTTCAGCAAATAGGCAGCTCTGCCGATCATGTGGGAGGCAACCGGAGCGGTCAAAAAAATGAATACGATCACCAGCAGCGATTCAAGGAAAATAAAAGGCTCGCGAAAATAGGCAATGGTTCCCACGAGCATCAAACCGGTGCCGAAAGATGATGCTTTGGTTGCTGCGTGCATCCGTGTAAACACGTCGGGCAGTTTTATGACTCCCAGTGCAGCTACCAGCATAAAGAAAGCTCCTGTTACCAGGAATATGGACGCGATCCATTCTAGAATAATCATAATACCCTCTTCTCCAAATATCGTGCAAAGGCAACTGTTGCCAGGAACGTAATGAGCGCCAACAGCACCGTTGCATTCAAATAGACAATTTCCTTTGTCAATGCCACGTAGGCGATAATTACTCCTAAAATCAGCAGCGCAATCAGGTCCAATGCCACGATTCGATCCGGCAGACTGGGACCAAGTGCCAATCGAATAAAGGTTAAAATGAGCGCGACAAATAATAATACCAGCGAAATTATTGCCGCAATTTCCATCGGTGTATTTATTTCAAAATTCATCGATATAGTCCCATTATTTTCTTTTCCAAACCACTTTTAATTTGCTTTTTCAGTTCATCCGCATCGTAAATGTACATAGCATGAACGTAGATCACTTTCCGGTCTGTGGAGACATCCAGCGACAGCGTGCCCGGAGTCATTGTGATGAGATTATTTAGTGAAAGAATCTCAATATCCGATTCAACGTCCATTTTGATGGCGATTACGCCGGGTTTCATGAAATGTTTGGGCGTAAGAATGTCGTAAGCTACCTGTAAATTTGCCCGGACGACTTCCTCGATATAGAAAATCAGAAAGACTATAAACGTCGGGATTTTTAATATCATTTTAATTAAGTTTCTCATATTTGAACTCCTAAGACAGCTTTGATATATTCTGCCGGATGGATGAGCTGCTCTGCCGCTTTCATTGCAATATTAAAGAACGGTTCCGTCAACAGTCCAATGATGATGGTAATTGTCGCAAGTAATGCAATCGGAATGATTAGTGGTAGCTCCGGTTTGTCTGATGAGGTTTTCAGGGCAGCTTCATTTGGTTCTGCTTTCCAGAAAACTTCTCCCCAAATTTTTGTCATGGAATAGAGTGTCAAAATGGAAACGATCAAAGCGACAATCACAATGGCATATTGTTCGATTTCCAGCCCTGCTTTAATCAAAATGAATTTTGCCCAGAAGCCAGATAGCGGCGGAATTCCTGCCAGTGAAAATGCGGGAATCACAAATAATAAGGCTAATACAGGGTAGTCTTTATAAAGTCCCCCAAGTTTCTTCAACGAGTATGTTCCTTTCAACCGATTGACGACACCGGCGACCAGAAACAGATTTGTTTTCACGACAATGTGATGGATGATATAAAAAACCGAACCTGCAATCGCCAGCTTGGTGAACAGCCCCAATCCCATGATCATGTAGCCAATCTGACTGATGATATGAAACGAAAGAATTCTTCGGAACTCGAACTGTGACGCGGCTGCGAGAACGCCACTGAGCATGGTCAAGCCAGCGATCCAGAGGATGAGTGTTTGATTGAACGCCGCATCGACGACGAAGAACAGTGTAAAACTGCGGATCATCGCGTAAACGCCGACCTTTGTGAGCAGTCCGGCGAAGATAGCGGAGATCGCAGCAGGCGGAGTATGATACGATGCCGGCAGCCAGAAAAACAGTGGGAACACGGCGGCTTTAATTCCGAATGCTGCGAAAAACAGCATAGCGACAATGTTTATGACGTTCGTATCCGGCAATGTTCGGATTTTATAGGCTAAGTCCGCCATATTCAGAGTGCCGATCTGTCCGTACAAAATACCAAGCCCCGAAAGAAAAATCGCCGACGAGATGAGATTGATGGTGACGTATTTTACGCCGCCTTCCATCTGTGCTTTATCGCCGCCGAGCACCATTAGCACGAAAGACGACATCAGCATGACTTCGAACCAGACGTAAAGATTGAAGACATCGCCGGTCAGAAATGCGCCGCAAACTCCCATCAGCAAAAAATTGAGCAGCGGGAAGAAACTGAATTTCTGTCTCTCCGGATCGATGTT
>WJJN01000563.1 GCA_014729735.1 Candidatus Zhuqueibacterota bacterium | reverse complement strand
GGATTACGGCGATATGATCCGTAATGAATATAATGAAGTATTTGATAATGGAGTCAGCACTGGTCGAGCCGAAATTGCGCTGGATCAGGGGACTTTTGGAGCCCACGATCTGGCGATCGGATTGACATATTCCCGCCAGGTTACTGACCAATTGCAAATTGGTGGTAATTTGCGTTATGTTGAAGAAAAACTGGACGATGCCACCGCAGCAAACTGGGCACTCGATATCGGAACCGTATTCCATACCGGATTGAAGTCTTTTCGTATTGCAATGGTTGGACGAAATTTCGGACCGGATGTGAATTTTGCCGAGTATGATGAGCGAATTCAACTGGAACCTGCCAGCGTGAAAATGCCCATGTCTTTCAATCTGGGGTGTGCCTACGATATTCTGGAAAATGTAGATGGAAATCCGCATTTATGGACGGTGGCAGCAGAATTTATTCATCCGAATGACGGTCCCGAAAAAGTGAATATCGGAACCGAGTACAGCTTCCAGGATTTCCTGTCACTAAGAGGTGGCTATCGGTTCAATTATGATGAAGAAGGCCTTACTTTAGGTGGCGGAATTAAAGTCAAAACGAGTTCTCTGGCTGTATCATTCAACTATAGTTACTGGGCTTTTGGAGTTTTGGGAGATGTGAACATGTTTTCTATTGGTCTCGGGCTGTAATCATGTAATTTAAGTTCATCTACAGATGTTCGACTTTGAAAACCCGAAGCCAGTTACTACAAATTTATATCAAGGTTTCGGGTTTTCTTTAAATTTAGAAATTGATGTCTTGTTTTTCATTGACACCTTCCCGGTGGTTACCCGGTTAATATTGAATAAGGTAACGAAGAAATAGTTCAGTATATGTTCTAAGCAATCGCGAAAGCGTAGTATCCAACTCATTGAAATCCTGGTTTATTCGGTGTTTCGGGCAGAGATGTAATAAGCGCCTCTGACCTGAAAAATTGTTCATTCATATTTCCTTCGGCTCCTTATTGTGACCGGGTAACCACTTATTGTGATTTATTTTCTAATTATCAATGATGAGATGCGCATGACGAAATTCATATGGATATTTTTACTTTTCTCCCCATTGTGGATGCACGCAGTTGACAATCCTGTATTAATCAATGTTGCTGATTCCGGAGTGCTCAAGTACAACGGTCAATATTACCTGATCGGCACCAGAACTTCCGGAAACATGTACGTCTCAGATGATTTGATTCACTGGAGAGGTCCGATTCATGCTTTTTCAATGCAAAACGACTGGACTTTCGACGAAACTGCAAAAGATCATCAAATTCATGCATGTGATCTGAATTATTTGAACGGAATATTTCATCTGTATTGGTCGGTGAATCATCGTGGGAAACCATATACAACACGTCTTATCGGGCATGCAGTATCTTCGGATGCGCTGGGACCGTATAGTGAACCCGTATCAAAAACCTGGTTTGATGAAAGCATCGATGCACACCTGTTTATCGATGAAGATGGAACGCCTTTTTTTTATACGGTCAAATTCACTGACGGAAATACCATTTGGGGCAGCGAGCTGGCAGATCCATGGCATCATAAAGGGCAGCCTGTGATGCTGTTAACCGCTAATCCGCGCACATGGGAATGGAAAGATCATAAAGTCATTGAAGGACCGTTTGTAATACGCTATCGTGACCAATATTACATGCTTTATAACGCGAATCATACCGGAGCTCGGTTCGGCAATTACGCGATCGGCTGTGCTGTGGTGAGCCATCCGCTTGATTTTAATAATGCTACTAAATATGATTGCCCGTTAGTTGAGTCCAATTTTGAAAGAATTAAAGAGAATGCAGCTATTATCATTCCTTCAGCGAGATGTGGAGTTCATACATGGAAATATACCACAAAAGCGCCACATGCAAATTGGAGCGATGAAAATTTCGATGACAGCACCTGGCAGGAAGGAGTAACTGGTTTCGGATACCCTGATATAAGAAATTCATCAAGCCGGATTATCCGGACAGAGTGGAAAACCTCGGACATCTGGTTACGCAGCACATTTACCCCGGAAGTAATGTCGCAATTTTCACAATTAGAAATTGCCCATTCCGGTCAAACAGAAGTCTTTTTAAACGGAATGAAAGTGTACGAAGGATCAAGCATTCCGTTTTATGCGCTTATTGATATTTCGAGGACGGGGTGGTCGAATGGAAGCAACCGGGAAAACACCATCGCGATCCATAGCCAGCACATAGTGGATTCCGACGAACAGTATATCGATGTTGGTTTGATTGATCCGCAAACACAGCGGGGCGATGAATTTATTTTCAATCCCGGACAGCCCAATCTTGTTCGTGGAGTAAATGGATTCGAATGGTGGCTATCGTATTTTGGAATATTTAATTCAGGACCTAAAAGTCAGGCTGTGGATCGCGTGTATTTTTTCGGAAAAGAAATGTTTGTGGATGGACCTACTGGCAAACGGACTCCGGGATATCATCCCAATCCGGCTAAACCTGCATTTTCAGATATATTTAACGCGGACATTCGGGCAGACTTAGGAAAAAAGTGGCGGATTCGAAGCGGATCGTGGCATGCTGATAATGGGCAGGCGAATCAAACCGATGGCACCGGATACGCCGAAGCGCTTATTGATTGTGAGCGGGCATCCCATTATCTATTTGAAGTCAATTTGAAATTTTCAGACAAGACCGGAGAAAAAATCGGTGTCATAGCCTATTATGATGAAAGCGATAATTATTTAAAAATTTTCATTAATCGAAAAAGCGAAAGCTGGGGATATGTTCAGGCAGAATCCGGCAAACTGAAGACGGCATCTTTCCCATTGCCGGATAATTTCAACTATCGCGCTTATCATAATCTCAAAATTCTAAAAAATGGCAAAAGTATGGAAGTCTTCATTGATCAGCGACCAGCTCCCGGGCAAAAGGTAATATGGTTCTCGGATTCCCGGAAGGGTGAACAGGGAATATTTACAGAGAATGCAAAAGGGGCGTTCGATGGCATCATCTATACTTTGGGTTGGGATGAATTTGATGCAAATATTACCGGTTGGGGGAATTCATTCAGAGGAGAAAAAAGCAGTGGAAGGTGGTCGACTGCTCATTACGGGATTACGCAAAATGAGGCGTTGGGTGTGGCTAAAATCTTCAAAGGGGATTTACTAGCCCGGTACGAATTCATGACACAGTTGACTGCCAGCAATGAATTAGAATCAAAAAAAGTAAATTCCACAATGGGGATCTATCCGATATACATCGATTCATTGAATTGGCTACGGACAGAAATTGATTTCAGGAACCATCAGCTTGTTGCTTATGGAATCAAGGAAGGGAAGACAATTTCCACTTTGAAAAAGGACCTGAGTTATCACCGTCGTATTCACCCGACGATTGTGTATTCCGATCGTCAAACAATGACCTTTAACTTCAACTCAGCAACAAAATTATCAGAGCTGGAAATTGTTTTTGATGATTTCGGGCAGAGTCAGGAATTCCCTTCGTTAAGGTTCTTTTATCGGGAAGATGGTCTCTGGAAGCCAATACACATAATATCCCACAGAAAAATTAGCAATCAATATGCTAACAAAGTGAGTTTTGATACACTCCAAACTGACGCACTGCGAATTAAAGAGAAGTTTGGAAATCCATTACCGGGAATTAAAGCTGTTTATTCAAACATCATTTTTAAACCGGATTATAACTTACGAAGCGTTAAGTTGGATGATAAAGTCATTATTTTTGTTGACGGCAGGGAGATGATGACTGTCAATGGTGAATGGATCGCTTCACAGGTCGGCTTGGTGACAAATAATTTGAAATGCAGGTTCAACGGTATAACGTTGTTCGGTTTTTAGAAAAAGCGTCTT
>WJJN01000562.1 GCA_014729735.1 Candidatus Zhuqueibacterota bacterium | reverse complement strand
TAGCAAATTCCGGCGGTCAATTTGTACTTGCACAATTAAACGATTTCATTAAAGGCGCGCTGACGATTACCAAGTTAGACAATGTTCTAACGTATTACGACACTATTGAAGAAGCTGAAAACAAGTGAACTGAGTCCCTTAGAACCCTCCATTTAATCGATTAATTGTTTCGGATAGGAGGGTTTATATTTTCAAAAATAATATGTTACATTTATGTTAAATCCAAAAGATTTTTATAGAAAATTAGATACTCTTTTTTCTGAAATTTATAAAGTGGGCGGGCTCGACATCCTCTCCACAGTACTCGAAGAATTGGTGTATTTTCTCGGAAGAGACCTCAACATCGTCGACGGACGCCTGTACGAAGAAAATGTCACCCGATTCGATTTGATCAATTGTACCGGCGACCGCAGCTATCCCAATTCAATTTCCAAAAAAGATACTGCATTGAATCTGATCATATCTCATGGTTGTTATATTTTCAACGAACCCCACGATGTTACCGGCACGAGCCTGGAGAATAATTATCGTACAATCCCCGTGGCTTTTGTTGTTTCAAAAGAAGAAAAACAATGGATATTTATTTTTGAGCTGGCATCAGGATGGGAGCGCGAGGAGATCGAATTTAGTCTGAATACGATTCGAATGATCCTCAATTCACGGATATCCACGGATCACTTTCAGGATTATATCCATCAGGCAGAACTGATCCAGCGCAGTTTGCTGCCGGAAAAAATGCCCGAAGTCGAATCCTATGATATCGCGGCAAAATCAATCCCCACGGAAATAGTGGGCGGCGATTTATATGATTTTATTTTGTATGATGATAAGCATGTCGGCGTAGCGATCGGCGATGCCAGTGGTCATGGATTACCGGCAGCGCTGCTGGTGAGGGATGTAGTCACCGGTATGCGCATGGGCATGGAAAAGCATTTGAAAATGACGTACGCGCTGGAAAAGCTCAATCGCGTGATCTATCAAAGCCGGTTATCCACATCATTTATTTCGCTATTCTACGCGGAGGTCGAAACCAATGGCAATATTATTTATGTGAATGCAGGACACCCCACGCCGCTGCTGATCAAAGAATACGGAATCGAGGAATTCACGATTGGTGGCGTGGTGCTCGGTCCCATGCCGCATGTGAAACTAAAGCGCGGTTTCAATTTCATGGAAAAAGGCGATATTTTGCTGCTATATACCGACGGTTTGCTGGAACGCCAAAACCGGCTGGGAGAACCGTTCGAAATGCAGCGGTTAAAACAATTGGCATTCGAGAAAAAAAATCTGAGTGCAACCGAAATTTTGGAACAGATCATCTCCGAAGTTTATAATTTTGGCAACAAGCGCAAATGGGTGGATGATGTGACCATAGTTGTAATCAAAAAGAATGAATGATCAACCGCTGCAAATCTGTTGTTATTTATATTCCCTGCTTATTTTTCTCCAATTAAAAGCTCATCCAGATCTTTTACTCTTTCCTCCTTTGATGCCAATTCGGGCAACGGGGCACTCGGAATGGGCTCGTACCAAAATGCTGCTGCTGACCAATCGTCATCACGTTCATAATAACAACAGCCTATCTGCTGTATAGTGATCCTGCATTCTTTTTTCCAATACATCGGATCAGGAATATGCCAGCGATACATTGAAATATATTCTCTTCTCAATTCTACTAATTCTCCGGTTTCATCGTCTGTTACTTCGACTCGATTGTCAGATCTGAAATTGAGACTGCATCCGTGATATTGGAATGTCGTATTCTGCATACCATACGAAAGACAGATCCAATCTTCAGAACCGGTTCCGCATATTGTGGGATAATCGGTGTCACCATCCATATAAAACTTAATTTCACCTTCGCCCCACCATCTGGGATTAAGTGTACGAACACCGACAACTGCTCCGAGAAACCGCCCCTTCCCGGTCCTTTTCGGCATTATTTCAAAATCAACCTTTTTGGTCGTGGGATTTTCCCTTCTGAAGTGAACGTGCAGTCTTCCAACATCTGCATCATGTTGATCATTGATTGTATAATCAATCTGATAAAATAAATTAAATTCGATATTCGATTCATTCGTTATCGTAATTTTAGCGCTTTTTGTAAATGGCATGGGCAGCCAGAAGTTTAGTGCAACTCTTTCTCCAACCGAATGAACTGCTGATTGATATGAAACAGCTTTGGAATGCGCAAAACCCATAAAATCCCCTAAAGGACATTCTATACTCGGATGCTCCTGTCCATCCCAATAAGCTCGTATGATTGTGCTGCGTAATAATTTTAAGCGTTCCGGTGATTTAATTTTCAACCAATCGTAGTTTAGAAATGGAGCTGTCATCCAGATATGCCGTATTGTTCCTGCTTGTTTTATATCAAATAATACGACTGTTTCGCCCGCTGGAATAGCCCTGTTGGGAGCACCTTTTCTCCCCGGTCCAATATCCTCATTAACCGCTTTTCCACCGGAGCCTGGCTCACCAGTTGGATTTTCAGCAGAAACAGAACGTGATTCTACTGGGGTGTTGATATCATAAATTTTTAAGGTTTGATTCGTTTGAGCAAAAGTTCCCGAATTAAAAAAAACAATTGTTAAAAACGCAAATAAACCTTTCTTCATAATTAAAATCCTTTCGTTTGATAATAGCTTAATTTAAATGGTTTTAAGATGATTTACGCAGTTACATTCGTCGCCATTGTCAACTTATCAACTTCTGAAAATTATATACTTATTATCATTATATTTATACTTATCCATCAAAATTCGCAATAAAAATAGGCACTATTTTAAAATTGAATCTGAAGAAGAAAGGAAAGACCATATTGCTCGTCTCCTTTTTCAGGTAAATATGAATCAAAATTACACTGAAAACTGGCTAATTCTGTAAATTGATGGTTAATTCCAAAAGTAAATTGATAATCCTGATAATTCATTTCCTGCCGGCCCCACGATTGACAGCGCCCCAGAAGCATCGTTTCTTTGAACATCTTATATCCTGCAGTGACATAATAACCGTAGATTTTTTCCTTTCTATCAGTAATATCCATAAGTTCAAGTTGTCCTGCAAGATATTCACAGGCAAGTAAAAATCGGTCAGTCTCCAATCTCACATCGCCACCATAAATCATGCGTTCCCCTCTCAGCATAGGACCGAAACTACCGCTGCGAACATTCGGCGACTCGCCGTATGAACCCTGAACCGCAATTTGCAGTGATCCGGGAATGATATTATTGAAAGTATACTGTAGCCGAGCTATACCATAAAACTTGTTATTATTATTCGAAGAAAGCTTGTTCCCATTAAAAATACCTGAATAATAGTAAAGACCTTTCACATCTCCCTCGACAGAAACACCAATTTCACGGGATTGAACCAGAAGACCTGTGATTTTAGTCCTGTCTATAAAGTCTGTCGACCCTGGATCGGGGATATAGTCTAATGTTTGCCTGGGTTTCATAGCCCCTGCTGTAATTCGTAAAGCGTTACTATGACGGTATCCGAGAAAGGCGTCCAGCAAATTTGGTTCTCTGACCGTGTTAAAAAACAAACGGTAATAAAACTTGCCATCAAGCATCCCCCTGAGACTCAATCGGGCATTTGTGGCTTCAAATGTTCGACCGCCCTGAAATTTATCGTTTGCAAGTGAATACCTCAAGCCTGCCTGCACCAACACATTTAATGTAAATTCTTCATGTTGAAGTTTGGATTTGAGTAGTTCTGAAATAGAATCTTCCTGTGCAAATACAGTGCTTGTTAAAAAGATGATTCCGGATAAAATTATCAAGGTTATTTTTTTCATTTTTATTCTCTTTTTGTTAAAAGTTAAAATGTGTTCTGACACCAAAAATCATTAGTGGATTTGACGCACCCTTGCCGTTCCAGACAAGCTGCAAATGTGGCGAGATATGTGTCCATTGGTTAAGTTGGCGGCGGGCATAGATTTCAACGATCTGTTCAGTCTTTAGATTTTCCAGTGAAGGTGTATTTTCTCCATATGCCAATCCCAAAGCTGTCGATTGACCGGCAATCTGTTCAACAAACCGGGTTCCCGCACTCCATGAAGACTGAACCCCCCAGTACCCCGCCATTTTCGCATCATTTTGACCATACCTGGCAAAGATATTATAGGCACCAAAAGTAACTTTGTCAAAACTGATACCCCATCCGGTTGCATCATCTGCCAGTGGATGTTGATACCCAAAAAATCGAAAATTTGCTTCGAATTCCGAACCTGGAAAAAGTGTAAATCCAATGCTTGCAATTTTGTATACTTCTTTCAGGAGATCCTTGGCGGAATTATGAACATTGGACAAACCCAACTGGAAATGAAAACGATTGAGGAGAGTGGTCCGCAGGCGAAGTCCCGGAGCGTTTCCGGGTACCGCAAAGGCGCTATTGTTAACGAAAGCACCGCTGATGAACTGCATCGTTTCATCATTGGCTGAGGCATTATTATCAAAATAGTTCGTCAGATCAATTTTGCCAGCGGTGATTGTGAAGATTTTTTTTAAAAATGAAAATTCCACCCAGGCTTCCAGAACATTTAAACGGTCAATGCCGTCTTCGTCCTGTGTCGAACCTGCATCACCGTTTAATCCCGAAAAAGTCAGGAAAAAATCATCAGGCCCGTTACCGCCGATTGCTTCCAAATCAAAGAACAACAGTGTATTGGCTCCAAAGGCTGTGTGTGCGTAAAAATCAAAGGAGCCCACTCCTGTTGTATGTCGTCGGCTATTGGTTCCGGAACCATGCTGTATAGTTGTGGTCGCACCACCATTAAAACGAAGCTGTCCCGGACGCTGTGTAATTGCTTTTAAAAGCGCATCCACGCGTTTGCGCCTGGAACGGGATTCAACACTTACAGTTTCGACATCCTCATTATTTAACAATGCAATCAATTCATCAACATCGGATTTACCTCCCGCCATATTCTGCTTAATCTGTTGTAATTCTTTGACCATGGCGTTGATTGTTGTGCGGAGTGAATCGATCTGCGATTCCAATTCTTTAATACGGGTAATACGGGTTGTGTCAATCTGTTGAGCATTACTGGGTGTAATATATATATTTAATAGAATGATAATTATTGATAAAACTGTTTGTATTTTCATTTCAATGCCTCTAAATAATTAAAGAGGGAGAATTATATAGTTGGAGGATATGTTTTGGTCCAATACTTTATCATGTAAACAATTATGCGTTGTTTTTTTATGCTGACAACCTGTAGTCATATGATACTATTTTTGCAACATTAATTTTATTGTTTCCGAATAAACACCTACATTTAATTTTCCAATATATAGTCCACTCGGTAATCCTTTTGCCTCCCACATGATTTTATGTTCTCCTGCTGTTTGAAATTCATCAACTAGTGTAGCTACTTGCTGACCGGAAACATTGTATACGTTCAATGTAACATTGCTCGATTTTTGCAGGTTATATCTTATTTGGGTTTGTGAATTAAAAGGATTTGGATAACCAGTATACAAGCAAATATCTTCTTGAGAAACATTTGATTCACCATGGCTTCCGATAGATGTTAAAAATGGTGTGCGTTCAACATAGACAGGTTCGTTCCCAAGAGTAATTTCAGCAGTTTCATCATTAACTTTTTCTGTGCGAGTAAAAAAGAATGCAGGATAAGCATCTTCCTGGATTTCATCGCCACTGTCCGCATTGGGGATAGATTCGGTAATCATAACCGAGTCAGCCTTGCCAACGGACAAGTCGAAAGAGATTGTTTCTCCATCAGAATAGTCCGGGTCATTATACCAATCCCACCACAGAATCCAAATATGATCACCGGTAATATTAAATTTATAAACATAAATATTATTTGAACCATTCGATACTATGGACAAGTTATCCCAATTACCGTTCTCAAGTTTATCAACCATTAACTTGTATGTATAATAGGCGAGTTTTTTAACACCACTTCCTTTATCATAGACAATATCGGTTGGATCATTAGAATACCTGCCGTTTGGATCATTAGAGCTATTACCTGTCCATTCATATCCATCATATATCAAGCCGTTATAATCAAAAATTGACCCATTTCTTTGAAAACCTTCTACGATGTTCCATGCCCAGAAAACCTTTTCAATTCCATGAGAAAAGGCGGAAACATAATATTTTAACAGTCCGCCGGCTTGCTGTTTTTCATTTTGAAAAGGAAGATCGACTCCGGTGCCGGTTTCTCTGGGAACCGGATCACCAGAATATGTGCCTGTTTCTGTAATCCAAATTCTGGTATTGTCTAAATTGTATCCGGCATCACTCAGTGCATTCTTTATGTAGTCAAGGTGTTCTTTGGGATTGTATTGACTCTCGTCCCCAAATCGATGCATATCAACAATGTCTGTATATTTTCCATTTAATTCGTTGAACACAGATGGATATTCTGTCATATGCGAATCACCGGCAATCAATACCTGAGCGGTTGAATCAGCTTCTTTAACAGCACGATAGGCAAGTCTTAGCACCTCTGAATACTTTTGTGCATATGTGTCGCGACAGTCGTCAGCACACGCATCAAGCAACTGGTTACAGATTTGCCAATGCTT